>JANNFJ010000380.1:0-60356 GCA_031379725.1 Calothrix sp. OTE_75_metabat_31 | reverse complement strand
GACTTTGCATCACTAGGATTTCTCGCCTCAGTCGGATTCCCGAACAACAAATGCTGACTTTTAAAGAACACATCATCTAGGTAAACCGTTCCACCCCCATCAAGTTCAAACCTAAGCGTCATCACCTTCCCACGCAAAGCATCCGGCACATCAATGGTAAACGTCTCAAACCCTTGCTCCCCATAGCCAATTCGCCAACGGTCAGCCGCATAGTCACCAGATATACCCTCTGCTTCTTGCAGATTGATGATTTGTAACGAAGTCGTACTTGGTGCAGTACCTACCTCATCTAAGTAAACCTTCAATTGACCACGGGAAGTACCTTTATCAACGTCTCCTGTGTGTAAGTCAAATCTCAAACTTCCCCAATCAGGAACAACAAATCTATTATGAACAATACTTTGACCGGAACTTAATTCCAAAGCATAATTATCTGGATAATTAGCCAGATTTTTTAAACCAGTTATTTTTGTCCATTTTTTCAAAGCCGCTTGCGATGTAATTTGATTAGTCCCACCGTTACTACCATACAACGACCAACCAGGGATAGATTGCCTTGCGCCATCGCTAAAAGTAACAGCATCAAAGTCTCCATTAAACAGCGTCGGCACCGCGTAATCCCCATGCATCCTTGTGCTAATACGCGAGTCAGTAGTACTTGTAATAGTGTTATCAAACGTTACTTTTTTCCGCTTGTCATCTATATAGTCATCAAAATTTCCTAGCGCATTTTTGGCTTTCTTACTATCTAAATACGGACGTTGCTCAAGCCCGCCACCAAGGGCGGAGTAGAACCAACCTGTGCCAATACCTTCCCAAGGTGCCAAGCCATTAGTTCCATCAAAATTAGCGTCTGTATGGTCGGGAGTATACCACTTCGCACTTGGGGTACGACCAGCAGCATCCAAATCACCGAGACGACGGAAAACATCTTTACTATCGCTTAAGTCCACCGTTCCCGTATACCAAGACGACGCAGATTGTTTAGTGCTTCCCTCTTCGATACTATTAAGTGGAACATTCCAATCAGCCGTAGTTAATGCTTGGAACCTTGGAGAACCACCTCTGCTGTAGAAGTAATTATCTGCATAGGTAACATTTTCCCAAGTTGTAACTGTGGGGTCAGCGATATTACTTGGGCGTACTGATGAATTTGGGTCGTACTGATAAGGATTAACCGTTGTTACTTGAAGGTCGCGTTTGGGGTCAGGTTTGCCGCCTACTGTAACAGTACCACCAGCATACGGATAGAAAGTTCCTAAACGCTGGACAATCTCAGTATTTACTACCGCACCGCGCCCAAAACCAATGAAATGCAGCGGGGAATTAAATATCTTACCTTGAGTACGGTTGAGTTTCCCAGAGGTATCGTAGCCGCCAACAGTACCACCAAGGCGCTGGTCTAACTGTACCAACGAAGCAAACATAGCATCCGCAGCACCTTCAGCAAAACCAGAGTTTGCCCCATCACTTAGCGACCAATCAGCAACCAAAACTAAAGGTTTACCAGCATAACCACCGAGGAAACTTTGTAATTGCTCAAGTAAGTTAGTTTTATTTACTTTCGGATTCAAGTTATCACTTAATGCTGTAATACCATCTTTCTTCACAGGGAACCAGTAACCAGTAAGGGCATCATATTTAAGAACAGCACCTTGGAAACCGCTTCCTAAAATTTCACCAGAAATACTATATCCCGTCTCATAAATATCCCGATTTAGCTCATTAACATCATGGGTTAAAATTGTTACGCTACGGAAACTATCCGATGTACCCATCAATGGGTCTGGTAACTGAGTTTTAAATGCTCCCGTGTCATCATCAAATAGACCATTATCAGTGTAAGCCTCGATTGCCCAATAATACTGCTGTCCGGCAGTCAGTTTACGGCTATTTGGTAGCGTAAAACGTAAATAGCTTGTCTCAAAATCCTCACTATTTTTGATTGGTTGGTTTGTAGGCTTACCACTTTCATCATTCCAGAACCAACCATTTTTATCTTTTAACCAGGTTGCAGAAAGAATACGATTAGGGTTATAGTCACTGCGGCTTAGAATACCTGTATTACTCCAAACTGGAGTAGTATCCTTAGTTGGTTTCCAACCATCATTTGGTGCAAGTCCCTCGTATGCATCAAAAGTACTAACGTAGAGTTTAATCTCTCGAATTTTATCGAAACTTTCAATAATCGAGGTATCAAAACTCCACTCAAAAGTAGGGGTCAAATCAGAGATAATAGTGTCTAGCTTTGGTTTTGCATCAACTTTAAACCCCTCGATCCAATCTCTACGTGCAGCAGAGTCAACGCTTCTGGGATTACCACCTCGACCAATTGGTGCATTTTTCTTAATAGTGGCATCATTAGGAACACCGTAATCGATATCCTTAACAGTTTTCTCTATGCTGTATACATTTTTTCGTTCTTCTATAAGCCTGGTAACTTCAAATCTGGCTGCGATATCAATTAAGGGGTTGATGTCATCAATGGGGATATTGAATAAATCACCAAGATTTGCACGTTCTAGCTGCTGGAAACCAATTAGTTCATTACTTGGAAATTTACCTTGATAAATTTCACCAGATTTTCTTTTTCGGTCAACAAAAAAATCATTTTGATTGTCTGTTGCAAGAAGATTAATCGTGCGTTCAATTTCCTCAACATCGAATACAAAATATGCATCAACACCAGGTAAAGTTGCAGTGAGATACCTATCATCGCTAGTGAGCGATAAATCTACACCAAGTCCCATTGGAATTGGTCGAGTCGCAGCAATTAGTTCTGGATTTTCTAACGGGTCTTGGATAATTCCAATACTGGTACCATAGTATTTGCCGATAGTTGCTGGGCTATAAGGATTTTCCCCAATTAAATCAAAACCTCGATTTATTTGATACCCGTTATAACCGATAACAAATGCAAATCGCTGGTCACGGGTGATTACAACATTTCGAGCTTCGTTGACTTCAAATTCTCCAAACTTGAGCTTTAAGTTTGTGGGTTTATCTGCAATTGCTGTGAAATTTAAGGGGTCATCATTAGAAACAGTAAGTGAGCCAAATCCGTATGGTTCAGAGTAGCGATGCGTAAAGACCATGCGTTTCGGGTCGGATGTTGCCTCAATACCCTCAATGCTGCGAGTAGCGGTGGAAATTGCACCAATTTGAGTATGCCACTTGCGGGTATTAGTTGCTGGATTACTTGGTTTATCGTTAGGGTCAATATTAACAACAACAATTTTTCCTTGTGGATTATTTGGTGCCGTACCATAAAGCTTGCGACCATCGCTACTAATTGCCAACTTCCGCAAACCATTGGGAGCATCAACCTTGATTGTTTGCACCTTGTGGTAGTTTGCAGAACCAGGATTTATGTCGAGAACATAAATTACATCCTTAACACCATCAGCAATATATGCATAATTACTGTGTGGTTCAATCACGATAGATTGCGGAACTGCACCAGGCGGAAGCTCAATTGTATTAACACCTTCAGCAACAGAGTCGGTATCAACTTGACGGAATGCAATTAAGTCTAGGAGTGCAACACCACCACGGTCTAAAATAGCGTAAGCACGACCAGCATCCTTAGTTGCGGCTACTTCTCTCGGACGTTGCGAACCTGTAATTTCCGTGCGGGTGCCAATTGGAATACTTGCTGATAAGAAATTAGCACTTCCTTCGGGTGTATTGCCCACAATCATTTTGGGATTTGCGAGGTCGATAACATCTATTTTGTCCGACCAACGACGTGCAACAAGGGCATATTCAACTTCGGGTTGCGATAAAGTTATTTGCCTTTGTGACTCTAATTGAATGGTTTCAAATTTAGATGGGTCATCGCCGACTCGCAGCTTTTGTGGTCGTCGTAAAGAAATGCTGGCTTCAGAAAGTGGGAACATTTCAGGTGGTTTGACGGCAATTTTGAAGCGGTTGTATGCCAGTGCTTGGCTTTTTTCCACCCATACTGGTGCCGAATAAGTTCGACCACCACTTGTAAAATCAACAACTAAATCTTTTAAGCGTCCTCCTAAGTCATCTGTTCCATTTAGGAAATTACTACCTGTCAAGAAAACAACAGGCTCTTTGGTTTCTCCCTCAGAGACAAATTCAAACTCTGCGGATTCGATAATTGGTGGTGTTAATGCTTCTACATCAAAACTTAATTTGGGTTCTCGAATTACATTCTTAATTTCGTAAATTCCACTGGAATTAATTTCTGCTCCTGCTTTTGTAACTTCAGGTAGTCCAACCGAAGGCACTTGGAATATTCTCAAGGTCATGGTCTTGACATTGCGTGCCATTAAAGCATTTACTGCTGCCAAAGCTGTTAAATTTGTAGCCAGAGTTGTTGCAGTAGAGGCCACACTAGCACCGGCTCCACCAGCGATGAAGCCAGCAATCCCTGAAACTAATCCAAATCCTGCCAACCCAGAGGCAAAATCAGGTCTGGAAGCGGAGGTTGAAAGACGACTTCCATCAGATGCATTCGCAGAACCACCGAATGCAGCAGCTACACCTGCAAGAATCCCAACAGGTTGTTGTGCAGCTGCTTTTAGTAACTTAATATTTTTAGCAGTCTGATTCATCGCTGCCCATTGTTTTAATAGTTCTGGGCTAACGCCTTCTTGTAAAGCTTTTGCACCTGCGCTACCCGATTTCAGTTTTACAAACTTTTGCACAGACGCAAGAGTGTTTATCAGTTTTTGCTGTGCTTGTTCTTTAAATGAGTTCAAACTAGCTGGGTTTAAAGAACTCAGTGCTCCCGCACCAGAGCGAGCTAAAGACATCGAAGCACCGTTGATTACAGATGTTGCAACCGTTGAAATAACGCTAGTTGTTAATACTAAATTTGCAAGTGCCCCAAGCGTAGCAGGAGGTAATTCAAAACGAACTTTGGTAAAGGTATATTTTGGATTTGGAGATGCTAATGCTACGCGGTTCCCAGTTCTTAAAATACCGGGCAATGGAGGAGATTGTGTCCGAATCATGCCATCGGCTCCCACAATTCCAATCTCTTCCAACTCCCAGGATGCTTCCCAATCGCCAGACTCAGTTGGAGCTATTCCTTCGCGCAAGAAAATTACTTCAGTACCTTCTGCTAAATTAGCTGGAGCAGGAATCGCTAATTGTACGGGAACGTTTAACGGGATGTCACCTAATTCCAGTCGGAATGCTTTAACAAACTGCAAATCCTCCGATTCAGGAATTGGTAGGCTAAATGTGCTTTTTTGTATCTCTTGAATACTAACAGGTGTACCCCCAAAAAATGTGTTTGGTCCCACTAACACCTGGGAACCATCACTTCCTTGAACTACCCCACCATCGAGTCCAATTTCTCTGGCTCCAGCGATTGGGTTTTTGACATGGACGGGTACAACATATTCGGCAGCACCATAAATAACAGTTACCGAAGCAATACCGTTACTACGTGCGGTAATTTTTCCGTCTGCATCAATTTCCAAGATATCAGAATTGCTAACAAAGTAGCGCGTACCATTGGTTGCAGCACTAAGATTTGGTGTAAAGTTTTCATCAACCCCCACCAACAGTCGTCGTGTCATCCCTGGAGTCATTGTTACTGCTTCGGGGTAAAGTTGTAACCCTTGCTCCTCAGCAATAACAACGTTAAACTCATCTTGATTTGTAGGTGCTGGTATTTCCCCAACGCGAAGTGCCGTTACTGCATTAATGCTGTTACGGGAAGCCTTCAGATACGCAACACCATCATTTAAACCAGTTACTTCACCATTATTAGATATCGAAGCAACTAAAGGGGATGTTGGGTTAGCATTTTCAACGGCAAACTGCAAGTACGAGTACGGCAGTAATACATTTTCTTGGTCAGCAAAATTCCCAACTAGTATCAAATCTGCTGTATCACCTGTGTTGAGGTGCATTCCACGGGTTATAAAGTCTATACTTTGTAACGCCGCATTACTAACATTAACCGTTACTTTAGAGGGTGTTGATGAACTAAATCCATCATCTGCAACAACTTCAAAACTCGCCTCACCGTTGTACCCAGCATTGGGCATAAATCTCGCTACTGCACCATTTGGGTTAAATATTACCGCCCCATTAACAGGGTTAAGCAATCGGAAGAATACTGGGTCGCCTTCTGGGTCAGTTGCTAATGTATCAATTTCAACAAAAGTTTCTAAATCTGTGTGAGTTAGTACGTTAGTTGGTTTAACAACAGGGGCACGATTTGCCCTAAACCCATAATTGCTACCGAGAATTTGTACATCCTTCTCATTCAACTTACCATCGCGGTTGAAATCGTAGTTCTGATTATAACTACCGAGTGCGATCGCATTCCCCAACAATCCACTATCAACCCCATCAACATTACCATCGCGGTTGATATCCCCCGCTACCGTCAGTTGCAGATTATACGCGCCATTCCCCGCAACTTCAATTTGATTCAACCCAGCCTTATCAATAGCATACAGCGCATAATTACCATTACTAGCTACTGGTGTCAACCCTGCAGACGGCACACCACCCCCAGTAACATCCACACCCACAAGGACAATACCCGTAGCAGTCGATTCTATCTCACCATCCCTCAAACTAAACGTATATCGCTCATTACCAACCCCACTGTTGGCTTGACCATTCCATTGCACCGCACCACCCAAGTCACCCTTAATACTCGATATTTGCGGAGTTGTACCGTAGCTAATTGCACTACCAGGAGTACCAGGATTACCACTTGCCAAAGTCAGCAACGAGTCAGTATACCCATAGCGACTAGCATTACCCTTAGAGAGATTACGTGCAGCAACTAAATTGCTACCCTCATAGCTGTACCGTACCAAACTACCATCGGGTGCGGTAACTTGCGTAAACCGACCTAAGAAATCCTTAACAAACCGAATCGTCTCACCCGTCGAGGAAGTAATACCACTATCGCTGTAAACTAACTTAGTACCGTTAGTTGCGACCTGCTCAACCACACCTTTCTTGCTACTGAGATAGTAAACATTACCATCACTCGCAGTCAATTTATACTCGTAGCCATCAAACCTACCACTTGCTGGATTATAAGCAAACCCAGTCTTCATATCGTAGAAGCTACTACCCGACTGAATAAGCTTGCTATCAACCGATTCGAGGGTATAGCTAACACCACTATCAGCAACCCATGCAGGGGTGTAGTAAGTAGCACCAGGAATCGTCACCTTCGTAGGAGCAAACGTAAATCCAACTCTTTCTCCATTGGGTGCAGTCAGGTACAATCGCGTACCAGTACGGAGTGGATTATATACACCAAGTTCTTCCCTACCTGTTGGCTGTATGTTGGTTTGGATATTGGTATCAATATTTGCCAAACTCCAACCACTACCAAACGTACCTGTTTCACCCGCATTCAACGAATTGTAACTGCGTACCAAGTTGAGAGTTACACCACCAATCGTCGTTGTGAGGTCAGTTTCCTTGCGTACATAAGCACCTGGCTTAGTTTTACCCGACACCTCAATCACTGACTCTTTTGTGCTGGTACGACCGCTAATATCAGTTGCCTTCAACCGCACTTGGTAGAAACCATTCTCATATCGACCAGGGTCAAACTGACTCAACACACCATTTTGAGACTGATTACCCCGTGCAATAGTAGTAAACTTGTCGCTACCAAATTCTGCAATCTCCAATACCCACTCATCCAAATTGGTATCAGCAATTGTTCCAGTAATATTAGTAGTATTTCCTACCTTACTACCATCAAACCCAGCCGCAAAGCTAACTACAGGTGCAGAATTATCATTAATATCCCGCACCTTCACCACCGTGCTAGTTCTACCAATATAGCCATCTGCATCGGTAGCAATTGCTTCCACCACCACACGACCTGGTGCAGTAGGTGTAAACTCAAATCGACCGAAGGTATCAAGCGTTACTGCCTGTCCTGCCACCGTTGTCGTCAACGAAGTAATTGCAGCTACTCCAGCAGCAGTAGTTTGCACCACCACCTTTTGTCCGGGTACAGCAGGGAAACTCGGTGTCAAATCAAGCGTCACAGTCGGAGGTACGGATGCAAGGGCAACTCGAACAAGTGCAGTTGCATTCGTGATTGTTTCTCCATCCGAGACATTGAACGTAACGCTATAATTACCAACCTGTCCAGGTGATGGTTGCCAGCTAAACTGTCCCGTTGTCACATCGAGAATTGCGCCTTCGGGTAGATTGACAGCACTGTATTTAAGCGTTGTATTCTTATCTTGGTCGCTACCGTTAAGCTTAAATTCCAACTTACCGCCCAATGCTACTGCTCTATCAGATACAGTCAGCGATGGTGCGCGGTTGACATTGGCAATACGAACCACCACATCTTGAAGTGCAACTGCACCCTGTGGGTCTTTAGCTTGGAACTTGAGAACATATTCCCCACCTTGGTCATAATTAGGCTTCCAAGTAAATTCACCCGTTGCAGTGTTTAATATTGCACCTGGTGGCAGCGTTCCTACAGCAGTATATTCCACCCCAGCACGGTCAGCATCATCCGCAACCAGCTTGAATGTAACCCTATTGTTTTCTTGTCCGTACTGAACGGCAAGTGGTGTAAATATAGGTGCTTGGTTAGTATTCTCAACCGTTAATGCAAGCGACTTAGTTACCGACTTATTACCATCAGATGCGATAATCTCAATGCTGTCGTAGATTCCAGCTTGCGAGTAATCGGGTGTCCATGTCAGCAAACCAGTCCTAGCATCAACAACAGCACCAGTCGGGAGATTGCGTGCAGTATACCTAATTGCATCCCCATCGCTATCGGTCGCAGCAAGCTGTAACGAGAGAGTTTCTCCTTCTTGGATAGTGCGATTACCCAAAGTTCCTAAAACTGGGGCATTGTTGCTAGTACGGACATTTATCTTGAAGGTTTCGGTATCGTCAAGTACTCCACCTTTACCGTTGTTACCACTATCAACAACCTTGATAGAGATATTGTAAGTACCAATATTTCCTGCTGTTGGTGTCCACTTAAACAGCGATTGACCGTATATTGCCGTTCGAGTCAGCGTTGAAGAAACACCATTCGGCAATCCCGTAACTGTGTAATTGAGAGGGTCTTGGTCTCTATCAGCAGTATTAACAAGGAATTCTAAGCTTTCTCCAACAACTGCAACCTTGTCGCCAATGTAACCAATTTGAGGTGCGCTATTAGGTGCAATAATGTTGACATTGAATGTCAAATCACTACTAAGGGCAGTTGTTCCATCGGTACGAACCTCGGTTGCAACTAACTTGAAGGAATAATTGTTACCAAATGCTTCATTACCCGGTTCAACACGCAGCGTCCAAGTACCATCATTATTATTCCGCAACGGTTTAATAAAGCTGGGTATTCCCTCACCCGCATTCCTTTCAAGTTCAAGATTTAGCTGCAAATTATCGCTTTCAAGGTCAGTAACTTTGAAGGTAATTTCCTTAATCTCACCACGATTCACATCAACATTGGTGAACGCTGTTTTATCAACAACGGGTGTACCATCTGGGTTGAATGTAGTGATGGTTTTGATTGTGCTGATACCATTAGCCGCTAGAGCAACATTATCAAATAATGGTGCCCGATTAGTATTACGAATCGTAATCGGTACTACAATACTTGTCACCTTACTCACCCCTGTACCATTACCATCATCGGTAGCAGTAAAGGTGACATTATATATACCTGCACTCGTATAACCGGGTGTCCAGGTAAACATTGCAGTGTCAACATCGAACTTAGCACCCGCAGGTAATCCCGACACGGTATGAGTTACAGATGCGTCGCTACCTTCAAGGATGGTCAATTCACCCTTACCATTACGTTCCTGCGGTACGAATCCTGGGTTATCGGGGTCAAAAGCAAACGCACGGAACCTGACATTTTCCCCTTCTTGTGCTTCCCAACTCGTCAATCCCTCAAATACGGGTGCAGCATTGACATTTAACACCGTTATCTTGGTAGTTTGAGTTGTTATCGTCTCTCCATCGGTAACATTGAAGGGTATCTCAAACTCACCAGCTTGGAAGTATGCAGGTGTCCATTCAAACAATCCCGTCGTTGGGTCGAGGGTAGCACCACCAGGAAGAAGATTACTGAAGTAAGTTAATGCTGTACCATCAGCGTCAGTTGCTTTGAGTTGAATTCGAGCAAACTCACCTTCACGGACAATTTTATCAGCAGGACGTACCAGTGTTGGAGCTTGATTGGTTGGTGCAACCAGAATATTTACAGTTTGCGTTACTCTTTCCTTGCCATCATTAGCAACAAACTGGATATTTTCGTAGGTTCCAGCTTGATTGTAATTCGGTGTCCATGTGAGAATACCCGTGCTGGGGTCAAATACCGAACCACCGGGTAGATTATCTGCCCAATATGTCAGTTTATCTTTATCGGCATCTGTAGCACCAACTTTAATTTGTAATGTCTTACCTTCCGCACCACGAATTAAGAAGGGAGTGGGGAGTGGGGAAGTGGGAGAAGTGGTCGTTGTTCCACCTGTTGTAGTTGTACTGCCAGTATTACTATTAGTCGTAATTGTGCCACCGGAAACAGCAGGACTATTAAATACAGGTTTATTATTTGCCCCTAAAACGTTGATAGTAAACGACTGGGTTGTATAACCACCACGCAAATCGTAAGTGTATAGAACCACATCACTCTTATTCGCACTACCTGCAACAGGTGTCCAACTAATCAACCCATTATTATCAACCTGCATTCCTGTTGGTGCATCGTACAACAAGTAACCCAATACACTACCATCTGGGTCATTTGCAGCAACCTGGTAATTATATCTTTGTCCAACAGTAGCAGTTGTCAACGCAGTTGAAGTAATTACAGGTGCCATATTCGGATACGGCATTGCGTAGATACCGGGTGTAAATTCAACCCTCAATGCATCCGGATTATTAACAGTAATGGTGCGAGTTGTAGTTGATTGACCCGGTTTGAGACGACCGTCGGGTAAACTATCCTTCAAATCAAGCAGATACGCACCATTTTGTCTCCCAACTGCACCATTCGGTGTTCCCGTAAATGTTGTGCTGGGGTCAAGCAGCAACATTACAGGTAGCAACAAGTCTTGGTCAGCTTTACTCGTAATGGTGACATCGTAAGATATCGTACTATTAGCGCGATCGCTTCGAGCATTCCCAAAGCTAAAATCAACCAAGCTGCTAAAGTTAGAAACAGTGGTAAATTTCTCGCTAAATGCTGCTTCTAACTCAACACCCGCACTACTCTTGATATTTTGCAGTACCCTGAATTCATAATTACCCGCATCGAAGCTATTGAATCCAAGCAATGCTGACCTTCTGGCTACGTCATAACTTACCGATACTGCATTGTTGATATTACCATTACTACCAATCAACTGGTAATTATTCGGATTCAGCACCGATGCAAGGTCATTCGTCACACCTACAAACATATCCGAATCGAAGGTGACGTTAATGCTATTGAGGGGTAATGCAATAATCGCATCTTTAACTGGGTTCGTTGCAGCAACCTTCGGTGCTAAAGTCGGATTGAGGACATCAATTTGATTCGAGTGACTAATTAAAATTCGACCATCTTTGGTAACTTCAATATTCTCACCCCAAGTTGCACCTGTTTTCCCAGTTGCCACCTTAACGTGTTGCATGGTTGCTAAATCTACCATCAACACATCACCCTTGTTGGTGGAAACAAAAGCTAATCCTGCTAAACGTGAATTTGTCGCACCAAATGCCAGAGAATCGATTGGGTCGGATGAAGATAGCATTTGTTGGGCACGACCTTTTGCATCAAATCGTGCTACTATTCCCCGGTCGGGCCATGATGTACCCCACAAACTACCATCCGGGGCAAATGCTAAACTATCAACCCGTAGGTCACTGTAATGGGTAAATGTTTCCGTGACGGGGTTGAAGATTTCAATTCCATTACCCGAAGAAACATAGATTAATCCCGTGGTAGAATTTATTGCGATCGCTTGGGTGATACTTTCCCCATATGACTTGACAATTTGACCAGTCTGTGGATTGAGTTGCAGTAGAGAACCACCACCTGTAGTTGCCCAAATGCTACCATTACGGTCAACTGCCATATCGTAGATGGGTTGCGGTAAGGTAATAAGTGGTGTTGTCGCAGTTCCACCAAGGGAGTTGAAGCGATAAATTGAACCGCGATTTGCACCACCACTAGCTAATACCGTACCATCATCAAGGATTGCTAGAGCAAGTGCCCCAATGTTGCCGTTACTCTTGGGAATTCCCGTAGCAAAAGCATTTGCAGTAAATGGTCGCAATACTTGTTCAAATTCGGGTTTTCTGGTTGTTGGTAATACCGCAGGGGTATTATTTTCAGCTTTAGCTTGTAAGAATAATTGATTGGTGGAAATTAACTGCGTTGGTGCAGTAGGGGGTAGGATTTGCTGCGTAGTTTGTCCCACCGTCGGAATAGTTCCTAAATTGACGCTATATCCATCGTTGGGTGCAGTAATTCCGAGTGGTGGTGCTTGTTTGTTACCTGCATTGTCGGTGGCAAGGACAAGGAATTCGTATTTTGAAGTTGCTTTACCGCTAAATATTCCTTCTTTGTCAGTTGTTTGCGATTTCCATACTTTGAAATCTCCACCATTTTCGGCAACGTACACAGTTACATGCTTGACACCCGAACCGGAATTATCATCGGTTGCATTCCATTTGACTCGATAATCGGTATTACCCGTAATGGTTGGAGTCAGATTCGAGGCTAAAGCATTATTGGTATTACCCGAAACATTTGCGGTAGTATTTCCACCATCAAGTGAAGTTGCAGTAATTGTTGTAGTGGGTGCAGCACCATCGATTCGGCTAATAGTGCGGTTTGTATCGATGGGGGCAGCAGTGTTGAATAGTACCTTGGCTTGGCTAGTAATTTCCGTACCCGTGATGAGATCCGATTTGGGTGCGATCGCATAACTAACCATACCCGCACCCGCACCGTTAGCATTGTTAGGTAGTAAAATACCAACGTTGGGATTGTTCATTACTTCCCCGGTGTTGGGGTCGATTGCTTCTAACAACCATGATGCGGTTTTGGTGGCAAGGTCAACACCTGCACTGACACGCAGGATAAATCCTTTGGTTGCGCTATAGTCAAAGTCTCCTTGGAACGAACTTCTACCACCAGGAATATTAATTTGAATATCACCTAATCGAATCCCACCGAGTTGGAAGGTACGTTCGTCTAAATCGTCATCGAGTTTGCTGACAAGCTGGACCTTGCCAACGGCAGTGGGTGCTGTTGCCGCATTCTCAAAGCGGATGGTATAGGGTAAATCAACGCCTTGAGGGATAATATTATTGCTGCCGTAACCAATTGGTCCGGTCAGCGATACTAAATTACTCGCACTGCTGGGGGTAGTAAAAGCACTGTTGAAAGTTGGTGCAGGGACATCAACACCTTGGGGTAAATCGACTCTGGCATCTTTGAAGGGGACGTAGATATTAAAGCTTTGCGAATGGGTTTTCTGCGTTAATCCTTTATCGAATTGTTGCAAATTGGGAATACCGGGACTACCAATTTTACTTGCGTCGTGTCCGTACCATTCCCGCACCTTGCTAAAGAAGCTGACGAGATTGCCTGTGGAGTTAATTTCCTTGCCCGCAGGCCCCACCAGTAATCCTGTTGCGAGGGTAGCGATTAAACTAATAATTTGCTGGTTTTCTCGGATGGGGGGTGCTTGATTGTCAGGACGTAATATGCCAACTTCTTCCAATGCTGCAAGGAAAGCATTCGTCCAGGTAGTAGAAGATGCTGCCAGGTTAGTCAATGCAGGTGTAGCAGTTTTATCGGCAAGGATGGCAGTCCGCAACCTCAGTGCTTCCCTGGTTTGTTCGGCAACGAATTCCCCACGGGTCATTGCTGTAGCAGTGGCAACAATGTTGAATTTGAAGGCTATTTCCCCAGGATTAATATCCTCAAGCAATAATGGTTCTCTTTGGAGGAGTTCTTTGAGTCCCTCGTAGGTCTGGACGTTAAAGTTCATCCCCGCAAATCCAGCGTTGGGTAGGTCGAGGACGTAACCGGGGGCAAGGATTTGTCCGTTTAGATTCACATCTGAAACAATTTCTGACCAAGGTACATCGGAGAGTTTGCCATTGGGGTTGCGGTCGGGTTGTCCCCGCAGGTTGGAGGTGAATTTGACGTAGGGTAGTTCGAGGAGGGGGTTATCACCAAGTTCGGGAATACCGAAGCTGAAATGGACGTAGGGGGTATCAATATTAGTTAAACTTTGTACCGATACTTGGAAGTTGCCTACATCACCCGGTGCTAGGACGTGGGGACCTCCCAAACCAACGGTGACATCGGTTTCAATGGCACGTTCAACTAGATAGCGGTAAGGTAAGGTCGCTTCAGTGATTCCAGCCGCTGTGGTTTTGCGAACTACAACATCGTATAATCCGTGAGGGGCATTACTCAAGTCAAATACCGCTGCAATTTGGGTGCTGTCAATAATTTTGACATTGGCAGGAATAAACTCACCAATACCGGGACGAACTAATTTGACAGTGGTATTGGCATCAAATTGTGCCCCGGAGATGGTGGTTGTGACGTAGCGACTATCACCACCCCGGTCGGTATCGATGTTGGTGACGCTGAATGGTAATGCTTCTGCTTTCAGGGTTACGGGTGCGTTGGTACTATCTGTACCGCGTATTAGTACGTAATATGTACCTTGTAGACTGTTAGAAATAATTGCACTTTGGTCGGGACCGATTCTGCCTCTCGAAGCGCTAATGTAATTGGTGCTAGTGGGGGAAGTGCCAAAGCCGATGTAAATTTCGTTACCGCTACCATCGCTACCATCGGTAGTAACGTGAATTGTTTGGCCAGCTTGGAGGTTGAGGGCAAATAATCGGTCTTGTCCTTTACTGAGGGTAGTTGTAGACTCGATATTGAGTTTGAGTTCTTCGGCTTTAATTTCAAAGGTGCTACTTCCAGGTTTGGTGTTATTAGTTTCTCCACCATTTACACCTTCGTAGACTTCGTTAAAGATATCGTTGCGGACGATGATGCGGTAAGCACCACCGGGAAGCAAACCATTGCTAGGTGTTACACCCGGTAGGAGAATATTATCAAGGGATAGTTCGTAACGATTACTGCCATCGGTGGCATTACTACCTGTTAAAGTTCCATTGTAGGTTGTACGTCCGAGTAAGCGATCGCTTATATCCCATTTATTGTCTTCTGATAAATAAACTGCATCCGTCCATTCACCGGTGATGCTGTTGGTACTGTTATTTGCTACAGTCCATTTTACCGTTACTGCTTCTCCGACTTTACTGCTACCGGGTGTGGTAATGGTTTGTACTTCTAAGTCAACTGGGTTTGGAAGTTGAATAATTAGGGGATTGTCGCTGTATTTGGCATTATTAGCTTCGTTGCTGCCTTCGTATACTATCCCCCGTGGGTTAGATTGTTGCGGGTCGGTGACAACGAAGACATAGTATGACCCTGTAAGGTCGGTGGGTAGGTTAAATTCGGCATTTGTGACGGAGTAGCTTTGAGAAGCTGCTAATCCACCATCATGTTGGATGTTGCCAAGATAGCGGTCGGCAATTAGGTCGAGTTTATTATCCCGTGATAGGTAAATTAAATCTGTCCAAATACTTTGACGTGTTGGGGTCGAACCTGCACTAACGTTGGTGACTGTATAACTTAAATTCAGCTTTTGTCCGGATATTGCTGTTTGTTGTCCCAGGTTTAATGCAGTAACTTGCAAATCGGGTGGTATGGTAAGGTCGATGGTTATGTCTGCAACTGCTTGGTTGTTAACTTCTTTATCGAATTCTGGAACTCGACCTAATTGACGGTCTATTCCTCCCTCAAACCCTAAGTTGTCATTCCCGTACTTATTTTCTGCGTAGTTTGAATCGGTAAATACCAATACTTTGAAGTCACCAAAAATTCCATCGGGGAGGATAAATTGCTGACGTTGGGTGTAGGAATCGTCTTTGTTGAGAATACCGTTACGCTTAAATTCCCCAAGGAAAATATCTTTCGCATCGAGGGTATTATCGGTTTTACCTACTGATAAATAAACGCGGTCGTACCAAGTACTTTCACGGGTATCGCGTGTTCCAGTATTCTTCACCGTCCAGGTTACAGCTATGGTTTCTCCCGATTTGGGATTGACTCCTGTTTTATCCGTTTCCACCTGGAGGTTGCTGATTGCTAAATCTGCCTCACGATAGATGACGGGGATTTTTTGGGATTTGGAGTTGTTTGATGTATCTTCGTAGGCAGTGATAGGATAAATAAAGTCACGCCATTGATTGTTATCGTACCTGTTATTACCTCTAGGTAATCCGCTAAAGTAGTTGGAATCTCTTAAGCGACTTTCGTTGGTAAAGACGTGGATGTAGTAGTCGTCTTTAAATCCCGCAGGTAAGACTATATTTTGTTTTTGGGTGTAGGATTGACCCGTACCCAATCCAGCAGTGGGAAGATTTTGGGCAAATAATCCCAACCAAGTTGCTTTACCCGCATTGTATTCGGCTGTAAAGTCTGCGGTCTTGGAAATCCATACCTCATCATACCAGTACCGGGTTCCCGTCCACACGGGTGCGCCATTATTTGTCACTGTCCATTCTATCGTGGTAGGGTCGCCGGAATAGTTGGGTGTAAAGGTCTTGATATTGGTGACGGTAAAATCAGCGGGGATACTGGTTACGTTGGTGTCGGTGGATTTTGTATTGTTATTGGTGTAGGGACCTTCCCAAATTTGCGGATAACCACTGGTGTTGGTTGTAACGACAATGTATTTACCTTTTGCACCGGGGGAAAGGACGGTTTCTAATTCTCCCGTGTAGGTTGCATAACGTCCCAATTGTTCACTACGGGCAACAGTTCCTAACAACCATTTTTCTTGCGTTGCTTCTAGAGTAGGTGCGTCGGTGAGGTAGACTTCATCGTACCAAGTCCCGGAGGTAATATCGGCGCTACCTTTGTTTTCCACCGTCCAAGTGACTTTGAAGGGTTTACCAGTTGTGGCATTAGCTGCTGGGGTAATTTGGGTAACTTGCGTCACCTGTAAATCGGGTGCTGCGGGTAGCAATACCTCGATGGCACGGGAGGAATAATTGTTGCTATCGAGATTGTTTACGTCGTTTTGGTTCGTATTATTACTAAAGCTGTCTTCGTAAACATCACCATTAGCATCCGACCAAACGGTGATATACCACCCTCCTCCTTGCAATTCCCCAGGTAGGGTAACTTCAACTTCGTTTTCGTAGTAGTTAGTACCGTTGAAATCGTTTTTGGTTTGCAGTCCACCATTGCGAGTAAAATCACCCAGTTTAATATCCTGGAGTCCACCATCTTGGTTTGCTGCTGATGGACGGTTGGTATTGGTGCGGGTTAACCAAACCGAATCAGTCCAACTTTCTCTGTCGGTTTCACCACTGCCAGAATTGGTGACTTTATATTTTACCTTAATTGTCGAACCTGCAAAAGCTTGATTCGGGGCAATGACGTTGCTGGTAACTAGGTCTGCTGGTAGTAGCGATTGAACGTTAAATTCCCGTACCAAGATATTATTATCGTCCTGGGGATATTCGTCGATGGCATTAGAAGCATCGGTTTGGACGATAATATGTGCTTTACCACGGAAATATTTGGGAATTTCAAAGTTTGTGATGTTGTGGCTGTATTTGCCTTGTCCGGAAATCGCACTATCGTTGGTAAAGCTACCAATTAAGATATCGCTACTGTCAATGCTACCATCCAAGGATAAATAAACGTTATCAACCCATTTACCCCTAGCTTCAATCGGTGAGAGGTTAATAATTTCAAAGCTTGCGGTTGCAGTTCCTCCTGCTACTACAGTTGTAGCTGGTACGGTGATGCTGTTAACCCGCAAATCGGGACGGGTGGGAAGACTAATGGTGATATTCGATGTCGATTTTAAGCTATTATTGTCGGTGGCGTTTGCTTCTTCAAATACACCACGATTACCATAACGGTCGAGTACTGAGTTGGTTTCGACAACTACTTCATAAGTCCCTTGGAGGTAGGGATTAATGTCAACTTGTTCGGTGCGGGTATAGAATCTACCCGGTTGGAGTCCGTTGGTTTGGTTGAAGCTACCGAGAGAGATTATTTCTGCCGGATTGCTGAGATTCCGCAAATAAAGATTGTCTGTCCATTCTCCACCTGCATCTCCGGTGTTAGGTGCGTTTGAGTTAAATACTTGCCAAGTTACATCTATTTTACTACCTGCTACCGCTTTTTCTACAGTACTGACGCGGCTAACGTAGAGGTCGGGGGTTGTACCTTTGGTAATTTGGATGGCAGGGGAGACTTTGCTGTTACCGTCGTTGTAGTAAATGAATTCGTAGGGATTATTGCTACCACCAGTGGTGACGACGAGGTAATAAGTACCGGATTCGGTGTTGTAGGGAATGAATACATCCCGACTGCGGGTGTAAGTATTGTTGCCTTCGGTGTTCCCAAGGACACCCGTGCGGTCGAAGTAGTCGAGGGTGGTGACAATAGATAAAGTACCGTCGGGATTCATACGTGCAAGTTGGACGGTATCAGACCAAGAAGCACTGTCGGTGACGGCAATTCCTTGGTTTTTGACTTCCCAGTTGAGTTTAAGGAGTCTTCCTGTTTGTGCGGTGGTAGCGTTACCTTCAAAGTTGACTTTGGTAACAATTAAATCTGCGTAGGGTTTGAGTGCGACGGCAAAAGGAGATGGTGCAGAAGCGGTGTTATTTGCTTCAAGTCCGTTTTCAAATACTGAGTAGATGATTTCGTTATTTTGATTGCGAACTGGAGCATCGGTTGTAACGAATAGTTGATACTTGCCAGTAAAGTTAGATGGAAGTTGAATTGTTTCGGATTTGTTATATGATGAATCTTTTGCTAGATTGCTTGAGCGTAAAAATGTACCGAGTACGATGTCGTCTTCATTACCTGCAATATTGTCACTACTAGCAATTACCCGGTCGTACCATTGGGTTTCCTTGCCTGCACCTGTACCAATGTTGGTAACTGTCCAATTCACCTGGAGGGTTGCAGGGCCGCTGAGTTGGTCGCGGAGGGTTAATTGGGGGGTAGCGGTGATATTGGATACTGCTAAATCCGCGTATTCGCCAAGGTTGATTTGGACGCTACGTCCAATGGTATTGTTATTCTCTGCATCTTCTGTACTGCTGGCTTCTTTGAGTTGGTTATCGGCATCGGTGACAACAAATACATACTTCCTACCGCTAAGTTCGATGGGTAGGGGGATATCAATCTCTTCGGTGTAGCTACCATTAGCGCTGAGGGTGCGGGTTTTCCGGACTTCGGCTACAGCATTGTCTGCTCTTAAATCGTAGGATGATGGTGTGTCGGTATCAAGCAGGTAAATCCGATCTACTAATTCCCTCGATACTCCCACCGCACCTGTGAGGGTCACTTTCCAGTTGAGTTTGATAGTTTCACCAGAAGTACCGTTTGTGGGGAGCGTGGTAATTTCTGGCACTAAGTCTACCCGACCGACGCGCACGGTTTGGGTGGAGATACTCATATTATTGGTAGCGTTGTCGTATTCGACGATTTTATCGTTGGGGAATCCTGTATCAGTTATCACAACAACGCGATACTCGCCCTCTATGATATCACCGGGAATTTCAATTGTCTCACGGAAGGAGTCTAGTTGCTGTTTAGCGCCGATAGTAGCTGTACGGTTGACAGTTTTGATGGGCTGTATGCTGTCAAAACTAAAGCTACCATCTGCGGAGAAGTTTTGTACAGGTATAAGGTAAATGTCCTCGTTCCAAGTTCCGTTCAAGGTAACATCACCAATGTTGCTTAGTTGCCATGATACATCAATACTTTCCCCTGGAATACCATTTTGCGATATATTGACTTTACTAACAGTTAAATCTGGTAATGGTGGGAATGCGATGGTAATTGAGGAGCTAGGTAAGACATTATCATCTTCCTTGAACTCTCTAACAGTTTTACCAGCGTCTGTCTCGACAATAATATAGTAATTGCCTGGTTGGAATTTATTGTCTAAGGGTAATTCGAGTTGAAGTTTACGCTGCGTTGATTTTGAGTTCGCAGCTATTTGTTCAGATGTTGTTGGAGTTATTAGTCTTAACTCATAATCGCCTTTTTGTGGTTCAAATATAGAGTCACTATCTTTGGATAACCAAACACGTTCACTCCAAATTCCATCCACCGAGTCTGTACCAATATTGCTAGTATACCAGCTAATATCAACCGTTTGACCGAATTTAGCAGTACTATCAACCTCTAAATCAGTAACTTTTAAGTTAGGTAATTTCGCATTGACTCCTGTAAAGAAAACGCGGACGTTATCAATACCCCAAGATTCATCATCTATACCTTGCAAACCATAATCTGCAAAGCGAATTTGTGTAGTATTGCCTGTAGCGGTGAAGTTGATAGGAATTCTGCGATATATAGAATCTCCAAAAGAAGTATTAAAGCCTAAATCATTACTTATACCTCCCGCATCTGATTGACGGTTATAAGATTGTGGATAGTCTAGTACGTTGCTAAAACTTTCTCGGAAAATTCTTGTATCGTCTACAGAAATATCAAGATAATCTGGTCCAACGGGTGTTATGTTGCCACCATCCCAAGAATCGATTGCGTAGAAATCAAATTCTAAACGATAAGTATTTCCAGGTGTAGTGTTTAATGTTAAGGTCGTACCATCGCCACTAAAACGTCCTAAGAAGCTGCTGAAGACGTTCTTGTAAGTTTTATCAACAGTTTGATTAGTCCATTCATCACCAACAGGAGACTCAAAGTTGTTGAAGTATCTCAAATTGGGAATATTAACATTTAGTGCTACTGACTGCACGTTATTATTACTGTTGGTTTCTAACTGTTTATAGTCAGCATCCGTTACAAACAGTAAATACCAATTTTTATTCGGGTCAAGGGTGTTAGGAATAACAATATTTCCACCCAAGGTGTATTGTCCGACTTTGGCAGCTAGAGGATTGCTTAAATTTGGTAAGAAAGTACCAGCTATTTGGTCATCAATGCTGAGGTTTTTGTCAGTAGAGAAATATACTTTATCAGTCCAAGTTGCTGTTGTCGGTACATTCCCTATATTTTGAACTATCCAAGAAACTGGAATTGTTTGACCCCAAGTTACGGGGGAAGAGGGATATGTTACCGGAGTAATTGCTAAATCTGGTAACTTATCAGTTTGTTGCGACAAGAAAGCTTCGTAGCGTGCATCGATACGTGACTCTGGTAAAACATAATTATACAGCGCAATTTCGTCGAGGGCACCTTTGAAATATGAGCGTATACCCCAATAATATTCACTAGCAAGAGTTTCCCCAGCAACTATACGAGTATCGTTGGTAAAGTTAGATTCTCCTTTGTTTCCAGAAGCGACTAATTCTCCATCAACGTATACTTTTTGCCCAACACTTGATTCGACAACTACAGTTACATAGTGCCACTCATCATCAGCATAATTCTTACCAGTAGAATTGATAATCTCCGTACTCCATAGTCCGTGGTAAATATTACCGTCTTTTAAATACAGAACCCTATCGTGTTGATAATCTGCATCTTGGTCTCTAACAATTGAAATACCTGTTGTCGCTTCTCTTGTTTTAAACCACAGTTCGTAGGTGTAGTTTGTTTCAGGAGAATTTATCGGGATATCTAAAGTATCATTTTCTCCATCGAATGTCGCTGCTTGAAGTGAAATCCCTGTTGTACCTAAAGTTACACCATTGTGGTAGGAAGCGTTATTACCGTAACCGGAATAATCAGTTGCAATTTCTCCCGTCGTTTCATCTAACGACCAATAACCTACTGGTTGGTCAGCTAAAATTATACTTCCGTATGGCGAGTTGGGAACAACTTGAGCTAATTCATTAACATTGAGGGTATAATTTCCCGTTCCCCCATTATCACCTCTAACTCTAACTGCATAGTTAACACCTTGTTGTGGGGTAAAAATCAGTTTTGAGTTTCTGCTCGAATCACGAGTAAAGCTATTTGAAATGGTTTTACCAGTATTCGCATCTAGCAGTTCTATCAAGGTATAAAACTCTTCGCTTGATATGTCAAGTACAATTCTTTTGTTAGTTGGTAAGCTAGTTAGTAAATATTCATCACTATAATATGAGTTAGCTGCATCTAGCTCATCTTCAGAAGTAATCGAACCATCAATTTGTTTGAAACTCGTGTCGGAGAGCGAAATTTCTGTTCTTTGTTTACGAGTGCTAAGGGTATATGCTCCCGTTCCATTAGTACCGTAGTTACCAACCCGTACTAAATATTTTTTGCCTAATTCTGGAGTGAAATAGAAACGTGAATTTGTACCGTCACCAGAATCATAATCATCGATAAGGTATGAACCATTACTTGCATCAACAATCTCTAAATAAGTATTAAAATCTGGAGATGTAACACCGGCATAAACAGTTTCACCAGTTGTTAAACCAGTTAACTGGTATTCATCTATTAAATAATCTGTACCAGGATATTTTGCATCTGTATCGCTAAGTCGAGTATCGCTAACATTTACCGTTCCCGTAATAGCAGAAAGCGTAGGTAATTTCGTAGACGTGAGAGTATAATCTCCAGTTTTATATACATCAGTAACTCTAATAGCGTAATTAATACCGTTAGATGGAGTGAAAACTATCCGCGAGCTACCGGAACCATACACCGTGATTATTTCATCAGTATCTCTGTTAATCAGTTCCAAATAAGGATTAAAATTTTCTGCCTTTAATTCCAACGCAAAAAATTGACCAATTGTTAAATCACTTAGTTCGTATTCGTCTATATAGTAGCCATAATTAGGGTGTTTTGCATCAGTTTCGCTTATTTTACCGTCTATTTTATCTCCTAAAGCAGAAAGCACTTCTCTAGTATGCAGCGTATAATTTCCTAGTTGTTCTACCTCTGAGGTAGTAACTCGGACTACGTAGTTAGTACCTTCAGTAGGGGTAAAAGTTAGTCGAGAGTTGTTTGTTGAATTGTAATTATCGTTAAAGTCAATTATTCTTCCCGTATCTCCATTGATTAGCTGTAAATATGCATCGAAATCAAGAGAAGACAGTATGATGCTAATAGGTTGACCAACTGTAAAATTGGCTAATTGGTAATTATCGCTTTTACGACTGCTGCGATTAGGATTATTAACATCACTATCGCTTAAAGCACCATCTATTCTGCTGCGGGTTTGGGGTGAAGTTATTGGTAGCGAAGATTGAAGTGTATAATTTCCGAAACGGGTACTATCAGAGTAATTGCTAACACGCGCTAAATACTTTTTACCGCTTTCTGGTGTGAAAATTATTTGCGAGTTTGTACCTCCTCCTGAGTTATCGTTACCAGCAAGATATTTTAAATTATGATTCTCGATTTCATATATTTCTAAATAAGTATCAAAATCATCAGACTTTACACTAACATAAACATCTTCGCCAATTGTTAAATCAGTTAATTGGTACTCATCCATTTTTGAATCAGTATTAGGGTAATTTAAATCTTCAGTAGCATTTAGTTCTGCATTTTTATTGCCTTTTCTTGCAGAAATCGTCGCTAACGATGTGGCACTTAAATTATATTCACCGCTTTCATATGGACCAGGAGTCCGAACTCTTACTAGATAACTTTTGTTAGCCTCTGGACTAAAAATTAGGCGTGCATTACTATTTCCACCCGAATTATCATCAGAAATTATAGGGTCATTTAGTTTAGAGGCATCGAATAATTCAAGAGAAGCATTAAAATCATTAGAAGATAGTTTGATATCAATAAGCTCACCAGCTTTAAAACCTTGAATTTGGTATTCGTTAATAAAGTACTCAGACGAATATCCAGGATAGTTTGGACTTGCAGTTGAGTTCAAATTACCAGTTTTCGCTATTGGCTCGTTAACAACAATCGTATTCAAGGGATTAGCTTTGAGTTTATATTCGCCTTTTCCTCCTCCAGAGTAGTCAGTAACGCGAACGATGTAATTTACTCCAGTTTGGGGAGTGAATACCAATCGAGAATTATCACCCACACCTGAAAGATAGTTAGTATTAATAACTTCATTATTTGAGGCGTTAATTAGTTGTAGCTTGGGAGTAAAACTAGAAGATTCTAGTTGCAGTTCAATTACAGTTCCAGGATTAATACCAGTTATATTTAGTTTATAATCATCCGCAAAGCTTCCGGAATATTCTGAATTTTTAGTATCTCCGGCTTGTAAATTATCGTTCTTTTCTCCATTTAATGCTGCAATTTCTGGCAGCGCATATGGTTCTGCTTTCAGGGTATAATTACCTTGTTCATTAATGTCTCTACTTGTAACGCGAACAGCATAATTTATTCCTCCCTGTGGAACAAACTTTAATTGCGTTGTGTTGTTTACGCTGGTTTCTGAATTTGATACTATTGTTTGTTGCGTGTCGGCATTAATTAGCTGAAATTGAGGGTTAAAGTCATTTGACGCAAGTGTAAAAATAACAGGTTTTCCGACTAGCAATTCTGTGTCAAGTTTGTAGTCGTCACTATAGCGTCCTGATAAACCTGAATGCTGTACATCGCTTGAACTTAAATTTCCACTTGCCGACTCTCCAGTGAACGGAAGCGTCTTGATAGCTTGAGCGCTTACCAAATAGTTTCCTGTCGTATTACTAGAATAACTTGTTACCCGAACAATATAGTTAATACCTGTTTGTGGAATAAACTTAATAAATGACTGTTGGCTACTATTAAAGCCGTAGTCATCATCTTGTAGAATAGGCTTATTTGTATCAGCATTAACTAGTTGCAAATATGAATCAAAATCTGGCGATTTAAGTACAAGTTGAACTTCTTTACCAACTGTAAAATCGGTAAGCTGGTAGTCATCAGCAAATCTTCTTGTAAGAGTTGGGTTATTAATATCACCTTCAGATAAGGCACCAACGATTACTTCATTTTTGTTAGCAGAAATATATTTGGCAGCTAACACTTCAGCTTCAAGGGTATAATTCCCCTCAGTAAGATTTGAATTAACAACTCTGACAATATAATTAATACCAGCTTCTGGTAAAAACCCTAGCTGTATGTTGTTACTACTGTAAGCTGTTTTACTTGTAACAACTACCGTTTGCGTATTGGCGTTGATAATTTGAACATAACTACTCAAACTGTCTGCAACAGCCAATTTTAATCGTAAGGATTGACCTGGTGTGAGAGGCTGAAGGCGATATTCATCGAATCGACGTTTACCATCATTTAAATTAATGATATCGCCATTGTCAAAGCTACCAGGAATTGGAGTGGCAAAATTCTCAATTACTGGAATATCTACAGTTTCTGCTTTTAACTGGTAGTCACCGCGTCCCACTGCATCAACACTCGCAACCCTAACAATATAGTTTTTGCCTATAATCGGAATGAAGGTTAGCATAGAACCGCTACCGTTACTAGATTTGCGATGCTGCAAAACTATATTTTGCGTATCGGACTCAAGTAACTGTAAGTCTGTATCAAATTTATCCGAAGAGAGCATGAGGCGAATTGCTTGTCCTGCCACAGTCGCAGCTAGCTTGTAATCATCAACCAACCGATTGGAATTAGTAAAGTTAATAATATCTCCATCGCTTAATGTGTCGGTTTTTGTATCGCCTATTTCCAGGGATGATGCCGAAGTTGCAACCGCTTTGAGCGTATAATTACCAGTAGCGTTGGGGTTTGCGCTAGTTACTCGAACGATGTAGTTAGTATATCCGTCAGGGATAAAGCTCAGTTGCGAGTTATTACCAGTGCCACTGTTATCGTTTGATGCGATTATTTCTTGCGTTAGAGCATTGACGAGTTGGAGGTAAGTATCAAATGTATCGGATGATAAAACAAGGCTGATGGGGTACTTGGATGTAAATTTTGTTAGTTGGTAATCATCTCTTAAACTACCTGTACGTGCTGGGTTGCTAGTATCGCTACTCGTCAGTTCCTCTCTTATTTCATTAGAAGCAACCTCTAGTTCCGGAAGCGATTTGACATCGAGGGTATAGCTTCCCGTACCGTTGCTGGTGTAGTCACTTGTCCTGTTGCTAATCCGTACAACGTATTCAATACCAGATTGCGGTTTAAATACAAGTAACGAATTATTAGGTGAACCATCTGTATGGTATTTAGACGCAACAACGTATTGATTCCGCGCATCGTATACTTCTACCGATGTGCCAAAATCTACTGAATCTAACCTAATTTCGACTAATTTATTGGATGTTACTTGTTCGAGTTGATAATCGTTAACAAAATATTTTTCATTACTAGGATGGTTTGCGTCACTTACTTTGAGTTCACCCCTTTTTTCAGATTGTTGGGCAGAAATTTCTGTCAGGGATTTAACATTAAGCTTGTACGCTCCAACTTTATCGCTATTATAATTACTAACTCGCAATATATAATTTCTGTCTGGTTGCGGTGCAAAAATCAGTCGTGAATTAGTGCCTTCTCCAGAATTGTAATCATAACTATAACTATATAAATAATTTTCTGTACCGTCGAGGACTTCTAAATATGTATCAAAATCGCTCGAAGTTAGATTAATTTCTAAAACTTTACCTAACGGCAATGATACAAGTTGATAATCGTCGGCATAGTTTATAATATTACCATTTTCAACGAAAGGAAAGTTAGCATCGCTGGTTTTCAGTTCACCATCAAAGTCTACCCCGTCTGCCGTAATTGTCTGTAAAGGTTTAATATCGAGTGTATATGCTCCAGTTTGGCTGCCATTATAACCCTCACTGCTAACCCTAGCTATATAATTTTTACCCGGTTGCGGTGTAAATATTGCACGCGAAAAGCTATCTGAACTATAGTCCCTATCATAGGTAACTAAATTTTCGTTACTCGCATCAAAAATTTCTAAATATGTTCTAAATGCTGCTGAATATAAATTAATTTCTAATGTACTACCAACTTGTGTACCATCAATATAGTACTCTTTTATTAAACTATTAGAGCGGTCTGGATGTGCAAAATCATCGGCTGTTAATTCACCTGATATTTTCTCATCATTTACTGCAATAGTTGGTATTTTAATTGCTTTAAGAGTATACTGTCCCGTCTCTCCTTCTTTGTCACTTGTAACTCGAACTATATAATTAATATCAGGCTGAATCTTAAAAGTAATTCTAGCGTCATTACCCGCACCAGAGCTACTATCTGAGTCAATAGATTTTTGAGTATCAGCATTAATAACTTCGATATAAGTATTAAATTCCGTTGAACTGAGGTCAATGCTAACGAGTTCCCCTGGCGTAAAACCTGTTAGTTGATAATCCTGTTTATAGGTATTAAAATGCTCAGGATACAACTCCGAGTTTAAGGTTAAGTCACTCTGAAATAAAGTATTTTCAGGAGAAATTATATTTTGTTCTCCTGCCAATGCTGCACTACGAAACTGCATTGCAGCTTGATTGTCACTACTATCATTGACGTATGGAGTAGATGTAAACATTAATGCATCTACAAAATTCAAACCACCCCCATTAAACAAGGGGTCATTTGCATCTGCCGTTACCAATGCTGCATCTTCGACTGTGCCCGTTAATGCATCGGTATTTGCTGTTGTGTCTATTGGTTTTTCTCCCAACAGAGAATTATCCGCAGGTTTAGGGACAATAATGTTGCTATCGCTACCACTAGTATATGTATCGGGTATGTCGGTACTGGGTGAACCAATGGGTGAGGATGTTTGATTGGTTCCTAATAAGTCTTTGTTTTGCGGTGCTAGAGGGTCGGAAAATCCGCTGTTATTTGATGATTCGGTGTTGAATAAATTATCGTTGGGCAACCCAAATTCATTATTAGTAGCCATCTTGACCTCGTTTTATCCCGTAATGTTGTAGTGGTTTTTTAAAGTAGTTTGAAGTGAAATATTAATTGCGATTTAAAGAGAAACCGCGTGTTTTTGGCGATTGTGAGGCTAAAAATTTGTTGTTAATTAAGTCGGTATAAATTATGTGTGGGTGATTGGAGACACCGAATTGCGCCAAAAGTGAGGGATTTCTCCCTCACTATGGGTATATATTTTATTTTTATTTGTACTGGCTGTTGATGGTGCCGATTACACCGCAGCAGGTATGTTGTTCATAGTGAATACGTCGGGTACGCTGCTTGAAGCTTGATGACCGAGGAATTTATCGTTGATAATATTGGTGAATTCTTGTAAGTCGGTTTGCCAGTTGCCCATTACTGCAAGCAAGTTGGTGAGTTTTTCGCTTGCTGTTTCTCCCGATACTTCGTAGCTGTAGCTGCCGGAGAACAAGACGATGGGGGTGCTGGTTTCGTCGGGATTGCGTAATGCTGCTTCGTTGATAGTCAGGTATAAAGGCGCACGCTCGAATGTGTAGACGAGGTTGACGGTGGAACGCATGGGGCTAGTACCGACTTGCTGCCATGCTCCAGGGGCAAATAATCCTTCGCTCATGAATTTGCGGGCTGCATCTGTGTCTGTACCTGATAAGCCTACGTAACCGCGTGGGTTGACTCCCAAACCTTGGTATTCGGCATTGGGTAGCATTTTTATGTAGCGTTCTGCGATCGCTGCGACGCTAATTTCTTCTGCTTTTTTATCTTCAAGGGATTCGACAAAGATAACGCGGTTGGGTTCTGCAATAATGCTGACACCGTTGGTATAAACTATTTGTGACAGGCTTTGGGTAAAAATAGGTTGACGTGCTAGTTCCCATGAATCTGGGACGATTCCCGAATATTTGAGGAAGTCGGGGTTGAGAATTTGGGGTTTGTTATCTTTAATTGCTACAATAATGCCGAATTCTTGTACTTTTACGCTTTGATTCATGATATTTATCCTATGATTTTTTTGGTTAACACGCGCATGTTCAATCTAGTACCCAAGCGCCAAAGAATTTGGCAACGTATGGAGTGTCGGGGTGAAATCCCCGTTACAAAACGTAATTGCCAATCCCGTTATGCTTAATTCTCGCTTCGTGAGTCCAAGCAAATTGGTGCATTCACCACAACTCGGTACAGTGATTGCGCTTCACTGTGCGGTTGTAGATTTATGATGCGTTGATTGTTGAAGAGCGCTGAGTGCAAGGAAACTAGTTGCTCGTACCGGCTGCTTTTACATTTCTACACGAATTTGCTTGAAGCTATCAAGCGGGTATTTTCGTAGCTTTCACTTTTGATGATGATTTGCGTGAGTTTACTGGGTTTTTCAGCTTGCGATTGTGGAGAATTTAACATTCGACGGCAAATCATGCATTTTTACTATTGCTTACAATCGAAGGCTGGCTTCGTTTTTACTGTGCTTGCGAGCCAAATAATCGTGACTGCGTACTTGGAGCAAATATAACCGTATACTAATGAGAATAGAGCATTAATTAATACTTAGACGTAGTAGGATGAAAGTTGGCTTGGGGTGCATGTTCTCAGTACACGGTGATAATTAAGATGTATTATTTAGTCAGTAAAGTTGAATAGCCTAATATCCTTGTTATTTAAGGTGAAAATCGTAACTTTCGCTCTTTGCTCTCCGAGATTCAATTATTTACCAACGAGTGTCAAATTTTCCTCTGTTTTCGCCTTGACAATCTTCATCAAGTATTTATTGAGATAACTTTGTGCCGAAATGTACATGTGTTCCCACACATCTTGGTCGCGGCATATTTTTGCTCCGACGGTATTGCCCGCCGTCTTTTGCGATATTAAGTATTTGCGAAAATAGTTATCCCACAAGTGTTGGATAAATTCGTCTGCAAATTCATCGAATGGTATCAGCCAGTTGTAATCCTTATCGAGAAACACCCGATAAGATGCAATCACGGGTAATGCGAGGTCGGCTGGTGCGGCAAACCCGAACGAATATTTACTATCGGGAAGGAGCGTATTCTTGCGGGTGTCGATTGATGCTAGGTCGCAACCACTTTTACGTCTGGGGTTGGAGATGTGTTCTTGGATGATGGAATACAACCGTTGCTCGACCCACAATGCTTGGGGGAGTAGGGGTAATAATTTACTCAACCTTGCTTTTTCTACCTCGGTGATTGTACTCGGAGTATTGGAACCTGTGGGGTGTTTACTTCGGGTGTTACTGTCGGGGTTGTATCGATTGCGGTCGAGACAATTGATTAATTTGAACAGGTGGGTTACGTTGCAATGGGCATTCCGGGGCGCACCGCTTTGGTTTTGATAGTACGCGACTCGAAACTTGCTATTGGTCGTTACTTCCAATTGGGTTAAATATTGCTTGATGAAGTCGTAATCACCCTTTGCGTTTGTTTTGGAGCGAGCGTCCACGGGTGCGGTCGTGTTCGATGCGAGGGCAATATCTTTTGCATCCTCTTCCCCCAAACCAATGTGGATGGTAACTTTGACACGCGCATTCGATAGGTTGTACTTAAAACCCATTGCGTTTTCAAATGCGAGGACGGTGTGGCCGCCGTTGATGATGCCATCGCTTCCACCTTCACATGCTTCGAGTACTTCGAGTTCGAGTTTATCCTTACCCGGTTTAACTTTGTTTGCCGATAAAACAATGCCGCTGTGTCGTTCGTAAAACTTTTCGGGTTGGGCATACAAGGAATCGAGAATTTGCTTGTAGGTCGAGCTTTTGCGGTTGGGTTCGCGGATATTTGGTTCGAGGGGTAGGTCGGTGGGGAATGTGTCAATGTGGGCCGTGGCGATGATGCAGTGGGGATTGGCAGCAAAGTAGTTATCGATTTTAAGGCTGAAGGTTTTTGGCATGGTTAGTCGGAATGCACGCAAGTGATTAACATATTTTGGATTAGCCATGAAGGTGGGAAGCACTCATAACAACAATTTGTAATAAAGCACGACAAATATGGAAGGTAGGCTTCCCGGTATCGTTCCGCTTTACCCTCCTTAATCAAAATCGCATTGCTCCCAGTTAGTACATACACCTCACCATCAGGAGTATTTTTAATAGCACACTTGCCAAGGGTTTAAGCTTTCCCATAAATATATATATTCCCCGGTTTATCGATAAACAAATCGTAGTTATCAGTATGCAATTAGTCAACTATCAAACTTTACTGTACTGATGTAACCTAACTGTAACTATAGTGACACCCAGCTTTAATCCAAGTTGCACTTAACTGAAGCAAAAACAGCCAAAACTGCAATTTAAATTACTTTTTTAATTGACAAAACACCTGATTGGTAACAAGCGTTTGTGACCACAAGGTTTAACCCAGGTTTAACCCAGGTTGAAGTATAGTAGCACCTAGCAACAACACCTGTTACACGCGCTTTTCAATGTTGCGATTGCAATTGAGGGAAAAGTTTCCGAGGCTAAAAATTTAGCATATGCAACAAAATCTCACTCAGTTATGGCTGGCTCTCGCTGACCTAACAAGCATCACCAACCGATTAATAAATATTTATATAGATAACTAAAACTAATAGTCATTTTGTTAACCTAATTTCAGTCCCAATCGGCAATATTTTTTAAAATCCAGCATGTCAAAATAATGAGTAATTATTTAGTCATCAAAACGCCAAAAGTGCCCATCAGGTGGGGCAATCAGCAAAACTGTCAACCATCACATTCAGTATTTTACCGTTCAAAAAAAATAGCAATTAATCTCAGTATTTTTAATTTAAAATCGAGTTAAATAAAAGAAAATGGAGCCAAGTGGAGCCAAAAATCAGCGAAAAATCAGTAAAAATTAATCAGGTTTGCTGATTACTAGGCTCCAAGTGTCTCCAAGTGTCTCCAATCGCAAGTAAATAATTCGTAAAATATTCTGTTCTTAATTATTCGAGAGCGAAAAATTCCACTTAAATCTTGATAATTCGTGCTGTAAGCTTTCTGCAAAAATCAAAAATAAATAATTAACTATTTAATTAAATCTTAAGCTTGCTTTTAATTTAGCAGTGAAATTCTCTTGTCGTATATTTGAAGGTACTTAAAGGTATTTGCAGGAATTTGAAGGTTAGTTATAAGACAAAATTATTGGTTAAGAGCGTCGATGAGTCAACCAAATTCCTTTTAATTCCTTCGCTACGACCGCGTTTTGAAAATAAATATCCCCTACATATTTAGTTCATGGTGTAGTATATACACCATGTTTATTTTCAGATTATTAACAACCCCCTGGAGTGGTTGAAAATATTGTCATGAATGCTTTTCTTAACCAACACAACCAAAAACGATTAGTTATATTTATCATCTTCTTCAACAATACGAGTCAAACTAAGCAATATTACTTACCTAAATTTAGTAGGAATTAAGTAGGAATTTAGCGACAATTATCAGGTTAATGGCGTCGATTTTCCTACCAAATCCCTTTTATTCGCATCCCCAATCGTATTAATTCGATTCGGTAGCTATTTCGTCGGAGCAAGGGCATAGAATTCGCTTGGTATTTGGGTTTCACGCATTTTGTAAACCCTGCATCGTCAGCCACGTCCCCTACTGCAAAAGCAATTTCGGGCAGCTTCGTTATAATCGAAGTGAACTCACTTCACTTCTGTGCCCTGCGGGTGGGCTGCGCCCATCCTCGCTCGCTATACGCTCTCTCGGACACAGAAGTACGTTCGCCCTGCGGGGCATGTTCCTTGATTATTTGTGGGGGGTTTTTCAATGACCGCAAAAGCGATTATGCGCGTTGGGAAATTAAAAAGTTTAGGGAGTGTGGGCGGCAGCGAAAAACATACTGCTCGTCTCCAAGATACACCAAATGCTGACCCCACTAAAGAAAATATTCGACTGATTGGAAATAATGATGACCCATCTTTAGAAGAAATAGTTTTAGCCAAAATTGCTGACAATACTAAACATAAGCCGCGTAAAGATGCAGTGCTGTGCAGCGAAATATTTCTAGGAGCATCCCCAGAATATTTTCGTCCCCATGACCCATCGGGAGCTGGGGAATGGGATGATTCGTTGATGTGGAATTTTGCGTCGGCTTCTAAAAAATGGTTGCAAGAAAACTTTGGCGATAAATGCGTTCGTGCTGAATTACATTTGGATGAATCTACTCCCCACATCCACGCTTATATAGTTCCCATCAACGACAAAACCAAACAATTAAGCCACAAAGCAATGTTTGGGGGAGATGGACGGCAAGCCAGTATCAAATTATCCAAGCTTCAAGATTCTTATGCAGATGCACTCGCTCCTTTGGGGATTGAACGAGGGGTAAAGGGCAGTCAAGCAACCCACACTAAGGTGAAGGAATATTATGAGGCAGTAAATAAGGAGCCTTTGACGCTGGAATTAGAACGGCTAGCACCAAAACAGGGGGAGACGGCACAGCAACTATTTGAGCGAATTAAATCAGACCCTACAATCCAGACTATTAATCACCAACTGGCTGACCGTACAAGGGTTATTGAGTTAGAAAAACGGGCTTCACGGAATGCGATGCCCTTGGCAACCATCGAAGATGGTATCGCTTCTGAAAAATTACGGCAACAGTTAGAAAACCGTGTCTCGGAACTGGAGTCCGAGAACTTTTACTGGAAACAGCAAGCTGACCAATTAAGGGATTTACCCCTAGAGGATGTAGCGTGGCATTTGGGGTTAGACCGCGACCCAAAAATTGGGAATAAGTGGAAGGGACAAGGGCACGCTATTCGTATTGATGGGGCAAAATTCCACGATTTTAACCCCGATAAGGAGAGGGGTGGTGGTGGTGCAATCGACTTGGTAATGCACGTCAACAGTTGCAATTTCAAACAAGCGATTGCCTGGTTACACGACCAATTTAAGGAAGAAGGTATGCACCGAGCCGTCAAGGCAAAAGCATCTGACAATGCTACTAAAATTGTTGCTTCTGAACCCGCACCGCAGTTCGTACCACCGAAAGAAGATACTTCCAAGTGGCAATTTGTACGCGATTACCTAATTAAAGACAGGGGATTGCCTGCTTCCCTCACCGATGCCCTTCACACTCATAGATTGCTCTATGGTGATGACCAGCAAAACGCTGTTTTCAAAATGCGTGAACTCCCAACAGAACCAGGAGATTACGAAACCACCACCACTGGCGCATTTTTACGTGGGACTAGGGGGAAAGACAATGAGTTTAAGGGATATGCAAAAGGCACGAAACGAGCGGACGGTTACTTTTATTTCAATGCTGGCGGGGAAAAAACGGACGAATTGCAAAAAGTCGTCATTTGCGCGTCACCGATTGATGCCCTTTCCTGCGCGGCGTTGTCAAGAGCCGCACACAAAGGTTCCCCACCAACACGGACGATGTTTTTGGCAGTGGACAGCTTGAAAAACCTGCCGTTGGATTTCCTCAAAAATATCACTCACATTATTGTCGCAGCCGACAACAATGACGAAGGACGCGCTATGAAGCAAGCTATCAAAGAATTACTGCCACTTTCGACCGTAGTGCAGCCAAAAGCTATGGATTGGAATGCCGAATTATTGAATTTGACACGGTTAACCGAAGCGATTCCAAAAAAAAATCAATCCCTGGAACGATAAAGTCGTGTTGCCCACTATCCCCTCAAACTACCTATTTTTACCTCCCTATCGGTCGGTAAAAACAGGTTTCTTTTAACACCGTTCTACAATTACATTGCTTTGATTAAAAACCTATAACGTTATAGGCAGTCAGATGATTGAGCGCCAAGAATAGTGCAATCAAAGCGCCCCGATGCTTGCAAACACGCACCGTCCGGACGGAAGTATATTATTTATTCGCAGAGTGACATACCTTATTTATAAAAGATATTTTTGTTTTCTCAACTACACGATTACGATGATTCATCGCGCCGCAATTAGGCGCGAAGAGTATTATAAAGAAATGTAAAAGTGGTTGCAAGTTAACTTGAAAACCATTAGTTACAAAATATTAATTCTGTATCATATATTGATGCTGCAAATTGTATACCGAAACAATAATGATTATTTAAAATTCCGACAATTTGTAACAGGTTTAAATACTGTGCTGCTATTTAATCGTATATTTGAGTGCATCTCAAGAATATAATTATTTACGACAATGACCGATAATAACGATACAAACGTTTCTAAACCAAAAAACCCACCAACCCAATACGATTCCCCGTGGAAAGATATTTTACAAACTAATTTTAAAGAGTTTATGCAATTCTTTTTCCCTACGGCACACGACGAAATCGATTGGACTAAAAAAATCGATTTTTTGGATAAAGAACTTGAAGAAGTAACTAAGGACGCAGAAATTGGTCGCCGTTTCGCTGACAAACTGGTTAAATTGTACTTAAATAATGGTGAAGAACAATGGATACTTGTGCATGTCGAGGTGCAGTCTCAGGAAGAATCCGACTTTGCGCCAAGGATGTATACTTATAACTATCGCATCTACGATAGATATAAAAAGTCGGTAGCTTCGCTCGCAATCCTCGGTGATGACAACTCAAATTGGAAACCATCGCAATTTGGTTACAGTTTATTCGGGTGTACGTTGAATTTTCAATTTCCGATCGTAAAATTGCTAGATTATCAGCAAAAGTTATCTGAACTTGAAACCGATGGCAACCCCTTTGCTACGGTAGTGATGGCACACTTGGCTGCAATGAATACCCGTAGCGACCGTAACGAGCGTAAAGTACAAAAACTGGCTTTGGTGCAGCGATTGTACCAGCAGGGGTTTAAAAAGCAAGATATTATCAATTTATTCGCTTTTATTGACTGGATGTTGACGTTACCATCTGACTTAGAAGCAGAATTTGACAAAGAAGTACAACAATTGGAGGCTAGGCAAAGTATGAAGTATGTCACTTCTATTGAGCGAAATGCAAGAAAAGAATCATTGTTAGAAGGAATTGAAGTCGGTCTATCAGTCAAATTCGGTAGCGAAGGATTAAGCTTACTATCGGATATTTCCCAAATCGAAGATATTCAAGAATTAAGAAAAATTTTAGAAGGAATAAAAACTGTTACTTCGGTATCACAATTACAGCAAATCTATCAACCAACAGATGAATAATGAGATATGTAACGAGTATTGAACGAAATGCAAGAAAGGAAGAGTTATTGCAGGCAATTGAGTTAGGTTTGGAAATAAAATTTGGCACTTCTGCATTATCTCTAATATCAGAAATATCTCAAATTGATAACATTGAACAATTAAGAGCAATACGAGATGGAATAAAAACTGTTACTTCGGTATCAGAATTGCAGCAAATCTATCTACCAATAACTGAATAATGAAATATGTAACGAGTATTGAACGAAATGCAAGGAGAGTTACATTGGGATATAACTTTGACTTACAAGTGAACAATGATTGAATCACGAGTCATTTCAATATAGTCGTGACTATTAAATAATTCCACCAAGGATTGCAAGTTAGCTGCGAATAATTCTTCTAACTCTAAGTTATTAATATTACCTGTTGTAACAAGTAGTAATTTGTAAGGCTCTTTAATCGTTAAAAAAGAATTTAAAAAATCAGAATCCTTGGTAATTACTATACGCTCATCCCGTATTGATACAGCATTAATTTCTGTATCTGATGTAGCATTTTTATCAGGTAAATCTTTTGTATGGATTGTGTCGTAACCCGCAGATCCGAGGAATCGAGCGAGCCGAACAGGTAATTGAGCATCAACAATAAATTTCATGAAGCAATTTTATATATGCTTTTCACTTGGGTGAGACGAACGGCAAATTGCAGAGCAGCGAGAATATCTTCCCGCTCTAAATCGTCATAATCTGCTAAAATTTCATCCATTGTCATACCAGAGCCAAGTAATTCGAGAATCAATTCTACAGGATAACGAAGTCCCCTAATACAAGGTTTGCCGTGGCAAATGTCAGGATTATAGGTAATGCGTTGTAAAAGGTTACTGCTCATATTGTTGGTTTTGGTAAAGCATATACTAACTTATATAGTGGTGTATACCAATTATCGCTTTTTTATCCTCTATTTTGGTTTGTCGTCGGGGCGAGGAATTGACAGCATCAGTAAAGCGCGTTGGCAATTACCACGGCTTTTATACAAAGTCTAGATTTTTAAGCGCATCTATCAATAGCGCCAATCATGCGATTAGCGTCGTCCACCCGAATTGTGCGGTAATTTTATCGATTAGTCGGGCAATTGACTGAACCAAACATAAAAGTCTGGTATCAAAAGTTCGAGCTTGCGTAATTCGTTAGCCGCAATATCCTCAAGAAGTTGCAACACACACCATCGCCGCTGGGTAGTCCATTGGCTGAATATGGTTTTTACTGCCTCGACTCCATTCCCAATCGCCGCAAGAAGTTGTAGTAGAGTCACCCGGATGGGGGTACTATCGCCGTCATTGGGTTCCCAACCTTCACCCACCTCAGATTCTTGGGATGAATTGTTGGTTGTATCCCCCCCTCCTAATGGGGGTTCCCCTATACAATTGGGGGGGGGTGTGGATACCGGAGTCTTTGGTGGCGCAACCCCATACTGTGCTTGGATTCCAGCCCGATATTTTGCTTGTTCTTCAATCCGCTGCCTTGTACGTTCCTCTTTTTGGGCACGTTTGGCAGCGCGATGAGATAAAACCGCAGTTGCAAACTCCCATTCAGCAACTGCGAGGGAGAAGTATTTAACTTGCTTGCCCCTGGGGCCAACTTTGCGCGATGTTAGCTTTAACCCCAATTGACCGAGTAAAGTCCCCAGTAACCAAATTGGTTCGCAGTTTTGGGGTATCGTAAACCCAAGTATCGCCTTTAGGTAGGGTGCGTATTGTTTGGCAATAGTCATCATTTGCGGTAATACGGGGTCAGCCGCAGTTATTTCTTCCCCATTTATTAATCGTCGTAAAATATGGGATAATCCAAGGCGATATCTTGCCAACCAAGCAGCTGAATGATTTTTCCAATCAAAACATAGTGGTAGGTTCAATCTTTCAGTCAGATCCCTTTGAGCGACTATCTCAGGTGGTAACGGGTATTGTTTTCCCGTATTGGGGTCGATAACCGTTTCGTCGGTATCGGCAAGTAGTCCTTCAAGGCAAGTTATTGCCTTAATTAACCTTCCACCGTCGTCTTTCTCCACCAAAGCATCTGTCACGGGCATCCCGTAGGAATCTTTGATGCGATATTTCTCGCACTCGAATACTTCTTCTGGGCTAAGGTAATCTTTGCTTTTGCTCAAGCAATATTCCCTATCGCTAATATCCGACGCTTGGGCAACTGCTTCATAGTGGGCTGCATCCAATGCTCCTGCTACGGCTTTAAGCATGGCATTAACTGCCTCATTCTCAGAATCACCCATTGGGATAATTGTGTTGCCCATATTTACCAGCAAATCTTGTAAATCTGCCCGTAAATTGTTGATGGATTGGTGACGACAAGCCAACAGTTGGCAGTAAGCATCGAGTGCCCAATCCTTTTCGACTCCACGTTTCCCGGTTTCCCTGTCAATTTTGATGAGGAACGCATTTATTTCATTGGTTTCTAGCAGCCTTTTTTTGATTTTGGTGGCATTGGTTTCCTTATAACCAAACGGTGGTCGCGGTGCTACCCAGACGTGAATCGGTACTATTGGGCGATATCTGTATAATTGTTGACTGCATTCGGTGGCGGTTTGCGATACTCCGTGGAAGACTCCAAATACCTCATCGAAATGATACTCAGGAATATCAACCCCAGTGCCTAAACTCGGCGAAGTCAGGAGAACATCAATATTTTTGACTTCGTTGGTGATGTCCTTAATAAATGCAATGTTTTCATCGCTACCCGAATTGTCTGAGTGGATAGACCACACCTTTACAGGGGAATGCCCGCTGTAAAGATTGTATGACTGGGTTTGGTTGCCGGATTCTGACCCAATTTCCCCTGATGATTCTAATTCTGTACTGTCTGATATATTGCAGCTTATTCCTTGTAATTGGAGTGAATATTCGTACTTTTTGATGAATTTTTTGGAATCAGAGACGACCATGACTTTTTTTCGACTCAGTATCGCTGCTGATATATTGGCAACGAGAGCAGAAGAATTATCGCCCTCGTACCAGTAAATATTGCGACCACCATTTTTAAACTCGTTCAGGACTATGTAGGGTTTCTCCAACGCTGGACGCATTGCCATGAAGAAATCCACCGTGATATCGTCCATATGGGCATCGGCGATAACTACCAGTTGTGCGTTATACACAATATATTCAAGTACTTCGAGAATTTGACCCCGGTGTTCCTTACAGGTTTTACTCAATAATAGGTGTGTAAGGTACTGACATGCCTCGTCAATGAAGACACATCCATACTGAAGATACTGAGTGTTGAGTTTGTGTAAACTGTCGATGGTAATGCTTAACGCTGCAACTGTTGCTAATTCTCCCTGTTTCAATGAGGAGTAAACTGCTGTTTGCAGACGATTGGCTAGATTTTTGAGTAAATTAACTCTATGCCCAGTGTTGAGGAATTTGACATTAGGATTTTGTTCTCTCCATTTTGCCAGCAATTCGGTTTTTCCCGTCCCCATATCGCTACACAGTGCTACTAATCCGGAGGATGGCAGCATGAATTTGGGCTTTGCGGGAGTCGGGAATGGAGGTAGTTGTTGGTTAACATCGGAACCTATTACTAGCTTACCGAAAAGTTCTTCATCAAGACTTTCAAACCCAAGTGCTTGGGTGAGGTATTTGGCATTGATGGTAACATTCGCCGGATGCCTAGAGGATAACCCCCTGCGTTTTTGGAAAAATGATTGATGATAATCCTTAAGGTTCCTTGCGTCATCAATGATTGCCGTTAGCGCGGCGTTAGCATCCTTTCCACGGGCAACAACGAAGTCATCTACCCCTTTCTCCATTCCGGGGAGTACAGCCACCTCGCAGGCGCATCCAGCCGCTTCTATCGCTTTTCCTGTACGAAGGGTTGCTTGGAAGACCGACCAGCGAGTGCTTGGTTTGGTTTCGTAGTCGAAGAGGATGATAAATTTACGCCCCTTTTGTGCTAAAGGCAGTAAATCGGGATGGAGGCGTTCATCAAAGTCTTTTTTGCCAACCCGTCCGTTCCAAATTCCAGGCAGTGCGATCGCAACGAACCCCAAACTTAACAAGCAGGCTGCTTTCTTTTCCCCTTCGCACAGAATCACGGGGATTTCTGGGTGTTTCTGTACCCACTCCCAAAATTCTAAGGGGTGCATCCTGTCTTGCAGCCGTAGTGCTAGGGATGAATGGTAGCGCTTGATGCTGTATCGTTGTGCCACTAAGTCCCAAATGTACGGGGGGATATCGAAGTAGGTGACGCGGTTCGGGGTTGCTGGTTGGGATTCATATTTGACGGATTTGCCGTTTTCGTTGGTGCGGGGATAAGTCGGTTTGAACCGTCCCCATTCCATCGGCTGCCAGTTATTGAGGGGGTCTAACCCACTAATCCACAAACCGCCCAATTCAACATGTTTGTAGCGTTTGAGAAAACTATCTGTGACTCGACCTGCGTTTTTGCGGGGAACATTGATAGTAAACAGGTACTCGTAAGCTGCTTCCCCTGAAATGTGAAGGAAATTTAATGCAATAAGCGCCGGGTGGATGGCACTTTGTACCGCTAGTTCGCGGTATTCGGCTTCTGTGAGGTCGTTGGGGTATGGGGAGAGGGTATTGTCGTTCATCCGCGCTCACCCCCTTTGCTGGCACACCTCAATAGTCCAGATATGGAACATAAAACAGGGAGCGATCGCTCCTTATTTTTTCGTTGAGGTTGGTTGGGGATGCTAAATACGCTTGCATTGCGTATGGAAATTTTCACTGTGACTATCCCGATACGGAACAATCTTTTTTCATACCATGCCGTTTTTTTGACCCCTAAAAATCGAGGTCGCTTAACTTAATTAACTTAATTAGAGTTGTCTACCAAGCTGGAACGATTGACTCACAAAGGTTTCAAAAAAAAGGCGTAGGGGGATTCTATAGATTGCGTAGGTCGATTCTATAGGTAACGTAGGGGGATTCTAGAAAAACTTGTCTACCCGGTTTAAGCTATATGGGATATGCGTTTGGCTGGTATTATTCTCAATAAGCGGAGTAGACAAACGATTTATCAATGGTTTCAGCGTTTAGCTTATTGAGAATGGCTTGCCGTGTAAACATAGAAAAAGCCCCAAACCTTTTACTGTCATCGGTTTGGGGCTGTTGATTTAATTTAGATGTAGGGATTGGTTTAACAAAAGGTTAAGAAAAATATTACCCGATTCTAGAGAAGTAGACAGAACGTGAGGCGATTTTAGGGGGAGTAGACAACTGGGTAGGGAGTTAGGTCGAGGGGGAGTGTAATCTCCCGCCCCTTACGGCGATGCTCTCAAGGGGAGCCGTGCAAAGCGCGATCGCATTTCACTTGCTCATAACTTGATTTAATTCTGGGGCTAACCACTCCCAAAGCCGTTTTAAATGAAGGGGTTGAATCTTACGGCTGCCATTGATCCACTTGCCAGGAAGCGATTTTTGCAAGCCCAACTGTTCTGCAAGATGGGATTTAGTCCATCCCCTTAACTTCAAAGCTTCTTCCAAAGCCCATCCAGGAATTAGTTTTTGGCTATTTTCTAGCGCTGTGGTTTTTTGCTCGCTAGTATGCGAATGTTCACTTTCGGTAAGTACAGTTTTAAGCTTTGGCTCGGAGTCAGATTTTAGCTTACTAATTGGAAGGGTAGGAGCGTTAATTGTTTCTAACTTTTCCTGAATTTTTTCTGTAGGTTTAATAATTACTTTGGCTTCCAACCAGATATTTAGCCACCTGTTCGGTCGTCGCTGTCCCTCTGTATTTTTATCTTCTGGTAATACCCAATTTGGTTGAATTGATTCTGGATAAGTAACTGGTTCAAAATCAATCTGCCAACCTAAATCTTGTAGGGTTAGTAGGGCATTATTCCACTGTTCAATTAGTTCCTTTTTTTTATAACGATTACTTTTTATCTGAAACTCCTGTAATTGTGTTTCGGAAAGATATCCTATCCGTTTTAATAATGTTCCTACCTTGTATTCGCCATCAATTTTAATTCGGCTCATAATGGTTAACAACACTGCTAACCTTGCAGCAATTGGATTTTGATAGGGGTTAATTTGTAAGGTACTTTTCGCTAAAAGTCCGTATTCATATAGGGAACGGTAATTCTCTAAATCCTGAAATGGTCTAACCCAATCATTAGCACCAACTGTGAGAAATAACTCTGTAGGCTCATCAAATTCATGGTCAATTCTGGATGGATGATTATGTTCTAAAACTAAAGATAATTGACCTGCATACTGAATCTTTAGTTGCCACATAGCTTGAATTTCGGCTGAATATTTCATCCGTTTTAAATCAAGATTATTAATTGTAATACTCAGGTGGGCGACTTGCTGGGCAAGCATTCCGAGTTTTTTTAACTTTTTACCTAAACTTAAATCGGTTCTATCATTCCAACCAAAAGTTTTAATTAAATCAGTTCCTCTGATGGTAAATGCACCCGACCAAGGTTGTTCTAAATCCGTGGCACAAGATGCAAAAACTAAAAACATATAAGCAACTTCTGGTTTAAACTTCTGAATAATCTCCCAAGCTGCATTCCCCGCGATAAGTTCTAATCTGTTGGTCTCCGGATTTTCTTTAATGATATTATGTTCGATAAAACCTTGACCAAAAAAGCGCCGAAAACAAGGAACACCTTCAATATCATCCCAAAGAGTTTTTCCCAAACAAGCTTGTGCTCCTGATAAATAAGGGTGAGAAGTCATTACAGGAGCATCATCAGTTGTTTGAAATAAAGGCGGTTGTGTTATGGGATTTTGGTGCGCGATACCCCCAGAGGGAGTTGCTGTTGCCATCGTTTGAGAGTTATCTTGTTGTTGAAACTCTTTGACTGAAATTGATGAAAAGTCTAGGGAGTTGATAGTTTCTACCTTTAATGGTTTCTGTAGCTTGTCAACCTTGCTTCTTTTTGCAATTTTCAATCGCTTGTTGTTGGCTATTCTCACCATTTTGACCCCCTTTTTCAGCTAAACACGCGCTAATACAAATTTAAACCACTCAATCAGTGGTACTGATGACTGGTTAATTTTCATGATTTTCAGTATAAAATCCCTGCTTCGGTAAAAGCTTGGCTAATAAAATCAACCAGTCCCAAATTTTCCGCTTCCCTAGCGGCAATAATGGCAAAGTAAGTGGGTCGATGTCAGTTTTCACCTCTCCTCCTCGGCGTTTTGAGGTTTAGAGGATTTCGCTTGCTGGTCTTTGCACTCAAAGTATTCTCTTAATAGGTTCTCCAAGCCTTGACTATTGTCAATGCCATTCTCTACGCAATAAATTTTGAATCTTTTAAGCAGGTCTTGCGGTACTAACCCCCTTAACAAACCGTAGTTTGGGTCTTTTTTCTTATCGGTCACAGTAGCAATGTGCTGATGTCGCAACTTCTGCTCCATTATTTCATACCTCTTTTGTAAATCTAATTTGTCGCTATGTTGCGACATCGCAACTTAATGATATACTAACAGACAAGACGCACCAAGTCTGCAAAATATGCAAAAAATTCCAACTCCAATTCCACCGCGTCTTTCCTTCGGCTGCCGCTGCAACGTACTGGAACGCCAGTCAAATAAGAGTGCATCTCATATTTCAACAATTTTTATCCCCAAAAACATAGTTACTTTTGACACCCGTACCCAAACACCAAAAAAATCCAACAAGCATAAGGAGGCAGGAATCGCGGAGAAAAAAAGTTTTAGTGCAGAGTACAGAACTCGTGACAGTAATCGCTCTTTACCTTTACCCGTAACCAGTTGCTCAAAAGAAAGCAATTGCAACCGGGATTTAAAAAGTCCATTTCAGCCCTTACTTATCCCACTTGTATGTTCAGTTGCAGCGATTTGCAATATTCTGCCAAAACCAGAAATACCGAAAAATCGTGTTTGAAGAAAGCTGGTGCGTGGTAATTGGTGCAAATTAGCGGCAGTGCAGTTTGGAGACAGTTCAAAAACTAATTAATACCGTTCAGGAATTGTCCATGTTAAGTAATCTTGATGCAAAAAAGTACTTTGAATTGCATTATGGCAGTTTAATTTCAGATAGTGCTTGGTACAGATTAAAGAAAGTTTTGCGTGATTGTGACATGGTTTTAACGCTCGAAAACTTACAGACGGTTGCCGGGTTGAGACTCGAAAAGCAATACACAAAATTATCCTTGAAACAGATGATTGAATGTCACGTACAAGCTCAAAAATTAGCCGCTAACAAAGTAACTGTAAAAGGAGATGTAGTCTTCAAGGAGTTACAGAAACGGACTAAAAATAAAGCTCACCGCACGACAATTATTAGATGGTTCCAGAGTTCGGTTACACAAATAAATGGCAAGTATTTTGACAAGGAGCGAAACTACAAAGCAGAGGAATTGGTAAAAGTATTTGCGTCGGCTTTCATGTATGAAGCCAAGTATTCGACCATTAAATTAGGAAAGGGGAAGTAATGAAAAAATACATTGAAAATATTCGTGCTTCGGTAAAGAAACGGGGTCTTGTTCCAACTTCGGATGCAATTAGAAATGCAATTAGTACCATCTGTCCATCCGGACAGAATATCCTAGAAAATAAATCCGCGATTGTGGATGAAGTTATTAAGTTAATGTCTCATAAGGCTCTTACTACCTCATCAGAAATAGTTGTAGAAAACTCCCCACTCCTTACTCCTCAACCTGCCGAAGAACAGGAGACAGGAATAGTAGTGAGCGAGGGGGATAAGCATGAGGTAATTACGGCGGCTGCGTCGATTTATGGGATTGAATTGTCCGAGGTAGAGGTACTAGAACTAGCATCAAATGTTGGGGATAAGTTCACGGATTATATGGAATTCGTGCAAGAAACAAAACAGGCTATAAAATCATATGCTGACCATCGTTACGATTCTTTGGAACGACAAATCTCAGACACGAGCGAGGATTTAAAAACTCACTTCGAGCATCGGGAAAAGCAATTAAACCAGAAACTCGCAACAGGACTGGGGGAAATAAATACCTTTTTTCGTACCCAATCAGCAAGGCGAAAAGAGCTATCAAAAGTTATCGCATCCGCATTCAAAACTTAAACCATATACCTTTTATTTTTTAAGTATTGGGATTGCAATAATACCGTTACTAATTCAATTCTTGTGGTCAGTACGACCGCTATCACCCCGGCAGCGACAGCAAATATTAATTGAGCAAGGATATCTCTGTGTAAATCAATGTAAGGATGATTAAAATGAGAAACAAAGCTAAGGTTTGTGACCACGTATCTACTTTTGGCAAGGACATTAAAAAGGCTACTGCTAAAAAATTCGGCATTAACAATTCTCTCATTATCCGCGCCGTAAACGGCGACGAGCAGGCTTTAAAAGAGATAGGAGACTTGGGACGGACGGGGGAAAGATTAGCCACCGCAATGCCCCTTATCCGCGAGAATCTCAAGGCTTATATCGAGGGTATAACCGAATATAACGTAGCTCTAGCGGACGTTTACAAGTCGGGTGGTAAGGGAGCGATCGCAATTGACAAAGCCGGGGGAGAATTAGCCCTGGAGAACACCCGCTATAACAATTTGATTGAGGAATATAAAACTAGTTTATTCGCCAAGCTGGAATCTGAGAACCAACGCCATGATGATGCAATGGACGTAATCGAGTTGCAGGCTTGGGTAGAGACTCAAATGGCGACGGTTAACGCTAAAGCTAGCCTTGAATCAATCACTAATAAACCCTTCCTGGCGCAGATGAAAGCGGATGAGGACTACGAAAATAAAAAAATAAAACATCTCTTAGAGAATGGCTCGGATAGTGATTTAAGCTTGATTCCCAGAAAAGAATTTTCAACCAATCCTCTTGTAAAACTGTGGAACAATATTCGAGATATTTTCAATTAGTAAAATTGCCTTCATAACGTGAATTATTCCGGCAATAAAATGATGTGAAATAACTCTATTATGACATATCTTGACTTAGGAGAGAATAGCGATACTCTACCAAATTACCCCACGGAAGAAGATACATCATTTACCCCCGACGAGCAGTCAGCTATTAGGGCTTACAAGGATAATTTAACCCGGAAACTAAACAAGAACCGCAGTGTCTTGAAAGGATTAGAAATGAGCTTTTGGGGGATTACTTCGTACAGTTTGGCTCGGTTTTTAATTTTGACAAGTGGGACGGGAGGAATAGGGTTAGCATTTTCAGCAATTCTAATTATTAACCAAATTACAAACCGGGAAGCAATCGAGGAATTAATTAATCGTAACAGCGAAGGAAATCAAGACATTATGGGGAGGTTTATCAAGTTTGGATTCTCGACTGTAGTAACTGCTTTTTTGATTTGGAGTGCGTTAGGTAATTTTATCAGCGTCATTCACACTTCCGGCGAAACTTACAAAAATCTTCAAAACACAGTCGAGGATTTTAACAAGTTACCGGACGATAAGCAGAACACTATTTTAATTGTTGGTGGGTTAATTGGACTGGCAGGGATTTATGTAATTGTCGATTCACGGAGAAGATGAAAACTTCATATGCTGGATTAACGGTTTTATGGTTAACAGTAGCATTAGGCAGTTCAATGTTCCTGGGACAAAGTAAAAGACCATACGATATCGTCGCGGTAAGGTTCTGTCCAAAAACCGCAAACCTTCCCCCCAATTACGGGAGTGAATTTAGTCAACGTTCCCAGCAGAAACTAGATAAAAAATATTGTCGGTACGAGCGTAAGCTACTCAAAGAAGTCTGGGAGCAAAAACAATTTGAAGCCTCAATTCCACTGCCCGAAGCATCATTAATTATTCGGGATATTCCCGCTACTGGTAATAGTGCATTTTGGTTTTTAGTTTCCCCCATCGCTTCGGGAATAGCTTATCTGTGCTGGGCTAAAAAGTCAGAATTAAATGAGCAATTAGCATACGATGAGCTAGAAATATACAAAACTCATGTTAAATCGATTGGGGTAAGTGCCCGTAATGAGCGTGATTTTAAAGCTCAAACTATTAACTCTAACTGGGATAATCAACGGATAAAATCTGGGTTTATTTCGGTTGAAGGAATGCAAGACAAGTTAAAAAGGCAAATAGAAATTCAAGATAAAACCCATGATTCGGCACTCAAACAATTTGCCACCGCTGACTCGGAAATGGATAAAAAGATTGCGGAAAATTTGAGGGATAAACACAAGGCAGATAAGGAATCTCAAAAAGTGCTAGTCATAAAAAATAAGGATGAGCATATTGCCACCTCCGAATCAAACAATCGAGAATTAGTCAATCAATTAGTGGAGGCTTTAAAGCAACACGAAGACGGGTGGTTATGGACGGTAGTAGATGCCATTAAACCTATATGGCTAGTAGGGGATATGGGCACTGGTAAAACCAATACTTCTGTCGCAATTGGGTTAATAAGAAAGTATTGTTTAGACATCCCCGTTTTTCGTATTGCAGACAGACACTTAAACGGTGAAAATAGCGAGGTTTGGAACCTTCTCGAAGCGCAATTAAAAGCTCCGAATGATTCGGCTATCCTTGAAGCTATTCAGGATGTTATCGAGCGCAGGGAAGACAGAATTAACTCAAAGGTAGAAGACCCAGAACAGTTTTTACTTGATGAATTTACCCAACTAGCAAAGTTAGATAAGGAGAGCGTAGAACGGTTTGTGTCTTCGACTTTTAGCGATACCAGAAAAGCTAAGGAATATTTTATCGGTGTAACTCACAACCTCACCAATGCGGCTTTCGGGGATGGTACAGCCTCCATGAGAAAGGGTGCTTTTTACTTACAAAAGTTCACCCTAGACAACAAAAAGCCTTTACCCAGAATTGTTGTCAAAACTGGGTTAAAAGACGTTTGCGGCAATAATTTAGAAGATATTGAAAAGACATTACCCGCTTGGTTTAGGGCAGAAACTATTTACAGCCATTTCAACGGGAAACCGATTCAGTTTGAGGATTAATAAAACAGGGGACGCATGAAAAATCAACTCGACATTATTACTAAATTCACCATGACCAAAACAATTCAAAATTCAAAATTCACGTAGGTAATAAATCTGGAATTTTTAAATTGTTTAATTTCGGGTACAAGCCCCTAATTTCAATTATGGGGCTAATGAGCGAATTTTGAATTTTGAATTGATGTGACTTCTAACAAGTCCAACAATGATAACTGCCCCGGTGATATATTTCCTCGCCATTTATTATGATAAAATAGATGGCAACCACTGCACAATACTGCCAAATTACTAACAGAATTGTTCGCCGGATTTCTGTCCCAATGATGCACCTGAAGCTTGTGTGCATGACGCAGCGATTTCGTCCAACCATCGGGTATTTTATCGCCTGGTTTGATACAAACTTTACCACATTTTTGACATTTCCAGTCGGCTGAATTTTTAATAGTGGTTGTTAATTCTTTCCAATTGGATGGGTAGCTATGCACAAGTTTTTGCATATGAGAGCGTTGTCAATGGTAGCATTAATATTAAACCTACTCAATTATTAATTTCAACTTTTAACAATGTCAACTTTGGTTAAATAAATCTAAATATACCTTTTGTCGTAGAATAATCAAAGTAATCTTAAAGCTGGTGCGTCTGTGAATAATTCAAATAACGACTCGATTGGTATTTCTGTTAAGAAGCTAATTGATGACGGCATAGCACAAAACCATACAAATCCAAACCGACCATTTCTGGAGGTATTTGGAACTGCCGCGTTACAAGTTGCGCTTGCACAATACAAGGAATGGGATAGAGGCATGATTCTGGGTGTACAGTTGTCACCACAGAAAGATTTTCTTTATGTCCCTCAAGCTAATAGTTCGGTCGCACTGTGGATGGCAAGCGTCGAATTTAAACGTGAAGTTACAAGCGTCCTCCAACAATATGACCCCAGCAATGAAGCAGTCGTTGTAATGGTTGTGCCACCTACAATACAACTATATATCGCACGACCAAATGGTGTGATGAACATGGTTATTTTAACCGATGTCGTGCTTACCCCTATCAACATGCCTTCTGGAGTTAGCTTCCGCAAAGAACAGGAAGGTAATAATCATTATTATGTTTTTACCCACTTTGAACTCGGTAAACTTGGTAGGATTGTAGTCAAACCACATTCTGCAACGGGACAAACTGAAATCAAATGCGAAATAGTTGATAATGGTGGCTTTAGTTCCAATAGTAAAAAACGTGCAGAAATATTTTATCCTCTTGCCAAAGAACTGGTCGCACGCATGGAATTGGGATTACTTAAATAATTGTTGCGATAGTCGTATGCTAAAGCTTCGGCATCAATAATTGCTCGGCAGTCAAGTTAATTTGTGGCAATGTAAGCGATATAATTGCTTGATTGCAGTTAAGTAACTGGATGATACAAGTTCGTTTTCTCATTAAATTGCCACCCAATGCCAGAAGTATCCTTACGCTTCGACCAAGCAAAAAAAAGTGGTGGTGGTTGATTATCTTTCTCCTTACGTAAACTTTCTGGAGTTATCCCCAACCTTGAAGCCAAACTTTCTTCGGGTATTGGTTGAATTCTGACAGGTTGCCCTTGATTATAAGAATTACCGTGGTATGGCTTACTTCGGCGAGGTTGATTATTAATATTACTTTGAAGAAGCATAATTGCCTCGGCAAATTGAGTCAACCGATTATTTATAGAGTCGATTTTTTGCTCTAAATCCTTGAGACGTTCAGTTGATGGAACCTCGTTACTATTCTCTGAACCCGACAACTGGGATTCTAAATCATCCAAGCGATCGCACAACGACTCGAAACGAGTATCCCAAATCGACGATATGGAATTATAAGCTCCATTGCTTCCATTACCATTACCAAATTCCAACGTTTTTATCAAATTATCCAACCCAGAAAGTACCTCAACGGAACGTCCCTGTCGGTGCAACCGGGATAATTTCCTCACTGCGTCAATTAAGGCAGTGGGTACGCGCAGCATTTGGCTGGGTTTGTTTTCATCAGACATAGTGATATCGCAATTGATAGCACTGCTATCGATATCTCATTGATAGCATTGATATCAGAATATCAGGAATTGGATTGTAGGTTCGCGAACCGACATGTAATAATCGTTAATTTGAACCAACCGATTGTTTCTGCTTTACCTATATTAATCGTCCGATACAAACTCCAATGTCAATATACCTTTCGGTTTATTTACAACCAACTGCATAACATCCAGCCACAACGCACCCATGATAGTTTCTGGAATCTCATTGCCAACGTGAACGGGGATAGTAACCTCCGTGCCATCAATGATGACTTTTCCTTCATGAATATTTACTCTTGCATTCCCTCGCGCCGTCATCACCTCAACCTGTGCAGCAAGCAATGACCATCCCACAGCTTCCAAGTCTTGGGTATTTATTGCCAACCAGCCATCAGTAAACCCGGTATCAAACAGGGCTTCCACAGAAAACTCCTCACCCGAAACGGCAACAAGCTGGATTTCAAAAAATAGCTCGCCATTATCGCCAAAAGAACCTACACCCATAGTCTGCCGCAGGTTCCCGTATCGTTGAGGCGGAAGATAGTTAGTTTTACCTCACCAGTATTGCCGTAGGCCTCACTAATTTTTTGCGTTATCCCTTTCAAAGTAGGGTCAATAAGGTACTGTTCGGTATCGGGGTCGATGGCAATATGCCAGTTATAATGCGTTATATTCAGAGTTGGACGCAAGCGCTCGAAAATAACACGGCATCTCGCGGCAAGAGCATCGCTAATTTCATCGGCGCGACTTTTTTCTTCTTTTGCTATGGGTTTGGGGGGCAGAATGCGGGTTCGTCGTTGGTGTTTAACCTGTGTCATATCAATATATAGGTGCTTGTGGTTCTCAGGTTGGCGTTAATTTGGGGACGGTAAAACTTCACTTCCCTACCTGCGCCAACGATTGAGATTAAGCGAACTCGCCTCATCCTCACCTGCGTGCAGATAATTATCGATAGTAATTTTACCGCTGGAATGTCCCAACGTCTTAGTAATTACATGGATGGGAGTATTTTTCGCCGCGTGGGTAGCGTGGGAATGGCGCAACCAATGGGGAGAAGGGATGCGCGTCAAACCAGCCGATATCGCAATTGCTTTAATAACGCGACGAATATGCCTATCCGTTAAGGGTTCGTTAGTCTTTTGACTAATAAAAATGGGTTCAGTTTTATCACCCGGACGGCGACGGTTGGCAAGTAAAAATTTATAAAGTTCAGTCGGGAGACGCACATCGCGTTCCTTATCCCCCTTCCCCACCACTTTAATATAAGGTAATCCCGATTGGTTGAGGTGAATTGCATTCCAGGTGAGCGTAGCAACTTCGCCAACCCTAAACCCCCCACAATAAAATAACTCAAACACCAAGAAATTGCGCTGCGCCTGAATCTTCTTTGGGGGCGTTTTACTGTTAGCGATCGCTAAAACAGCCGCATCGCTCATCATCTCAATCTCAGTAACCGAAAGCGTTCGCTCCTTAATTTTCTTTCGTTCGGCAGGTACCTTTAATAACATCGCCGGGTTCGCACGTAGATACCCCACATCGCAGCCATATCTAAGAAAACTTTTGAGCGATGCTAATCTGCGGCGCACCGATGCCCGTGCAATATGTCCAAAAGTTTCTTTCTTTTGAAGATAAGTTTTATACCCATCCACATCTTCCTTAGTAATAGAGTGCAAATTCAAATCATCGAGGTCAGGGTAATCAATCCCCAACTTATATTGCACAAAATGCATCACATCATTGCGATAAGCGCGGGCTGTTTGAGACGATTCGCGCGAACCCAACCAACTGCTAAACAACTCACTCGTCGAATTAGCACCAGTAATTTTGACATTACCCGTAGCAGCAACCACCGCATCAACAGTTGCCTGAATAAAAGCCAACTGTTCCGGTGATAAATGAGCAATTGTCTCACTCAAATGGGTTTTTTCGATATTATCACCTTTGCCACCATCCATCACTTTGCGCCTCAATAAAACTAACTATGCATTGCACATATTCAATTATGACCGATAAACACCGTTCCCGGACATTTATTTATCCATTAATATTAATTCATAAAGGCGAACTCATACTGGTAAAGTTTTTATCAACTCATACGTAATATGAATTTATATTGCAATGCTGGCAATTTCCATAAGGATGCGATAATCGTTGGCTCTTGAGGTATGTGATGAAAGATACTGTTGTTTCTAGGGGTTAGAGGTAAGTGCATCCTCTGCAAATACACGGTTTTTTGGTATGAGCGTGCTGTAACATTCATGCCTTAATTTCCGCGCGTGTTAGGCACGAGTTGAATGGCTTTTAAGTGGATGATAATGATGTAAAGAGTGAAACTCGACTTTTATGCTATTAATTCTGTGTTATGAAGATAGTTAATAACAAAATTTTTTCTCTCATAACGGGGCAATAATCAACATATGGCTCGTACCTCTATACCGCGCGTAACGACTGCTAGCACGTCAAAAACTCAGACTGGCAGCCAAAAATCAAGTACTGCTAGTAGTAAAAAATCAATTCTATCTGTGGATAAAAATGATTTTGAATTAGTCGATTCGTCTGAGTCGGTGGTGTATGAAAGTCCGCAACAAGACACTGCGGATGTAGCAGTGTCACTGGAGAATGAGGATAAACAAATTGATGCTATTGATGTCGCAGTTACTACAAGTAGTGATGGAGTGCAATCCGAACATACTGCTTTTAACCCCAATTTATTACCGATCTCCCAGATTGTTTTACCTTTAAGTCAGCCGCGACGCTATTTCGACAAAGATAAAATGGATTCTTTAACCGAGTCGGTACGCAGTTCGGGTATTCTGCAACCAGTATTGGTGCGTCCTTTGCCAGATGGTAATTACGAGTTGGTTGCTGGGGAAAGAAGATTAAAAGCTGCTAAAAATGTTGGTTTAACATCCATACTTGTTAATGTTTTGGCAATTTCTGACAGTGAAGCAACCCAATATGCTTTAACTGAAAATCTATTACGCGAGGATTTGAACGCACTTGATGAAGCAGAAGCAATTTTACAATTGTTGACGTTGCGGTTGTCTTGTTCGCTCGATAAAGTGACAGCGTTACTCTACAAAATGGATAATGCTAGCAAAAATAAAATTACCAGAAATGTTTTGGGTAGTAAAGATGCTTTTGTTGTCTTTGAAGTTTTTAATGAGTTGGGTAAAATAAATTGGCAATCGTTTATTCGCACGCGATTACCTTTGTTGGATTTGCAAGAAGATGTTTTATCCGTACTGCGTGCGGGAAAAATTGAGTATACGAAAGCTCTTGAAATTGCCAAAGTAAAATCGGATGACGATAGGGCTGAATTGCTTGCAAATGCTATCGAATACGATATGAGTTTAAAGGAAATACGCGCCGAAGTTAAGAAATACAATCCCGCTCCCCAAAAAGCTCAATTGCAAACCCGCATGGAGGATGCATACAATAATTTTAAAAAAAGCAAGGCATGGGATAATCCTGAGTTGCGCGATAAGTTGGAACCAATATTATCCCAATTGGAAGCAATCTTGGGTGTTGAGGGGAATGCTTGTAGGTAGGTATTACGAGCATTGTTATGAATGTTGGTTGATGCCCGCGTTTGTGCGGTCATCGTGTTGCTATTTTTTACGAGTAGTTAAATTGTTGAGCTTAGTTAAGCTAGAGCGTATATTACCCGCATCCTTCCGGCTTTTCAACCGCTTTTTAGCTTCAATAGTAACTTGTTTCATCATGGATTCTTTGTCCTTACAGGTTACGTAGAATGCTTCGAGTAATGTTTCGATGGTGATTTTTTCGCGGTTACACAATTCGTCGAGTTCGTCTTTGATGGGAGTCTCCAACCTTACGGGTATACGAGCAGCAATTTCTGGGGATTGTGCTAATAATTCTTCCAACCGTCTAAGTTCCGATACTTCGATTGGTTGTTCGATTTGTGGTGTTGTCGTATCGGTAACGGTAGCTGTTTGCAACACATCATCGCGTTCTGGAACAGTTGGTTGTGTGTTGCGATTGCGAATTTCGTCTAATATGCCCATTGGCACCTCCATTGAGTAAAGTGTAATATTTATGACATTCAAACTTCAACAATCAATTGCGTGTAAGCTACAGAATTTCGCTTGGGATCAAGAAAGCGTACTTTTCGGGTAATGCTGGTTTAAGTTTTTGTGCTAGCACTTGAATAGAATATTCCAATCCCGGTTGCCCTAAATCGCTTGGTGATACCCGCTGATTGATTGCGTTTTTGTAGACATCCGATTCGAGTAAGTGGGGCAGCATTAAGTCCTTACCAACGATTTCGGACATTGCTTCGATGCTAGTTTTGGTTGCAATGGTTGGATTAACACCCGTCCATTTGGCACGAAAAGGAACCACTCCCATCAGCTCACCATTGGGTAATGCTGACTGAAATTCTTTTACCAAGTCGAGGGTACGAACAAGAGATTGCACCCCCTTAACGTTAGCTTCTGCGGGAATAATCCACTTATCACCAGCACCGAGGGAAGTTTGCGCTAAGTGCGATCGCTCTGGTGGAGGATCGACGATAATCACCCCAAAGTTACTAGCGATTGGTTGCAAGCGATTTCTCAATATAAACAAGCTAATCCCGCTTGATGCTAGTTTGTAGTTGGCATTCTCCAAACCATCGTCCGAGGGTATCAAAAACAAGTTAGAGTTATCAATTGTACAATTGGACAATTGTACGTTCGGTACTGGTGCGATGGCGTCTACAATGTGCGTCTTATCCTCACTTTGTGTAATTACTTCCAGCAGTGTGGGAGTATTCGGCTGAACATTCACACCAAGAAAACTGGTCAAGCTAGATTGGGGGTCGGCATCTACGAATAACACGGGAATACCCAACCGTCCGAGATAGCGACCAAGCATGAGGGCAACGGTAGACTTTCCCTGCCCCCCTGCTAATCCCAATGTCACAATTGTGGGTATGTGTAATTGTTGCATTGTACTAAAGCACAAGTGTACATAAGCATAAATATACTACTATACATTTAATCTATAGTGAATTAATACAATTGCACTTTTGTACAAAAGTAGTATTTTATATATTTTATAAATGTATATTAGTGGTATTGTGCTTTAAATGATTTGTTGTCATGACCAGTAAGCTTTTGTGGGCGATATCGCATAGGATTAGGCACAGTTTGATAACGACGGCGTTGGATCGCAGCAATGGGAACTACCCCTGTGGTGCAGAACGCGATTCCGACACGCCTCGATTGACACCATTAGAAAATATGATGACAATCGGCAGCGGCAGAAACTACAGCGTGAAATATCTGACGTTTTGGCGGATTTAGTGTAAAACTTTACCACTGAAATAGGAGAGCGAAAAATTGTGTAACCAAACCCAAAAGTTGTCAGGGTCTGGAAGCATAAACGAGTATTTAAATGCCTGAAACCCTTATTGTTACGTTGTCATTATTTTATTTACCCGTAAAAATAATAGAGTAACAAAATTACAAGAAACCAACTTTTGTATATTTATATAAAGCTTATTACCTAAGACTTAGAAGTTTTTTCTCCGTAATATACACACAAAATCAAAAATTTTTGCTACCTTTTGATAAGTTAGTACAATTGCATTATTGCAAATGTTAAAATAATGACTGGTATTTCTTGTCAGTTATTTGGTGAATTTTCAGGGTGCGTGCTTTTTTGTCGAATATCAATTAACTTCCCACAAGTCAGTAAAATTTGATTTAATAATGACAATTCCAGACAATCAACGCGATATTTTTCTTTCGCACCGCTCTACAAACAAAGATTTTGTACGTCTACTCGCCGCAGATATCGAAGCTATATCCTTCCAAGGGCGCAACCTTTTAACTTGGTTAGATGAAGCAGAAATTCGTGCCGGACAAAGCATAACTGGCATGGTCAACGATGGCTTGGAAAAAAGCCGTTTTTTCGGATTAATCATGACCCCGGACTACTTCAATAGCGAAAGCGGATGGACGGAAGCTGAATGGCACGCCACACTACACAACGACCCAGACAATCGCAAAGCACGCATTATTCCCATCCTTGGTGCCGATTGCCCTTATATTCCCTATCTTCTACGCCATCTCAAAGCAATTGATTTGCGCGAGAAAAATTACGAGCGCGGGCTGAAAGAACTTATTGTAATATTGCGCGACGAACCTCTTCCCCGACCGATCGCAAATCGCGGGCAACTAATTACTGTTGGAGGAAAAATAGAACGCAGCAGCTTAATTGCTGAACGTGCCGTCATCCAAGGCGACCCCGATACAATTTCGGAAAAATTGTACTGTAACCTCTTACCTATCGAACGTCTGCCGCAATACGTATATGTAGCCCCAATTGCCGAAACATTAATTGATACCCGAACCGATGGAAGCCCTATATTTCCGTCCAAAACCGAACTAAAAGAAGCTATCCGTACCGCGCAGTTAGAAACAGAAGTAGAAAATCCATACATGCCTGCATTTCGGGTTTTTGAGGGGCAAATCGTTACGTTTCACGATTTACAATCACCAGAAAGCCCATTTGCTGCTGTTATTGACGATACTGCTATCGACCCGATTCTCACATCAGACTTACTTTCAGATGCAGAGGACAGAAAGCTGGTTATTTCTCTCCTCAATATGTGTTTAGACCGTCACGCACATCGAATTGGCTTAGTCATTGATGAAATTAAATCACGTAGATTTTACTTCCCACCCAATAAAGATGGTAATGCCAACGTAATTACATGGATGCCCAATCGCAAGAAAGCCAAGCGAACAGTAGCCAAACCATGCATCGACAAACAAGGGCAAACTAAAACCAAATCTAGTACCGACCAACAAGAGAAAATCCTATTCTGGCGGCACTTAGGTGCATACCTTAAAATTATCTTTCTCGCTAACAAGTTATACCTGCAAATTGTCCCTACTTGGGTGCTTACAGAAGATGGCGTTCAAATCAAAACTGGTCCTAAAGTTGGTTCAATCGTTATCAAATGGACGGGAGTCGAACGCAATTTACAAGTTCTTTACCACGTTCGCTTCTGGGCAACGGTATTGCGAGCCAAATCAGTAGGGCAAATAATCCAAGTTTGGGCTGGCGAACAATCTATTGAAATATCAGTTGTACCTGCGTTCGTACAGCAAACATTTGGTATCGAACACGACCGAAAAAACTTGATGGAAGAGTTAGACCAAGCGGCTTGGTTGTTGGCAGAAGAGGAAGATGAATTAGCAACGGAAGACATAGAAGCCATTATCAATGCAAGCGTTGATATTACTGGTGAAGAAGATTTCTTCACACTTGACGATTCAGACGAGGAAGATTTTTTAGAAGATGAATAATAAAGGATTATCTAAACTTCGCAACCACAAACCATGCTTACGCAGTCCAAATTTTGAATCGGGAATCATCTCCGAACCTCTCATAACATTTGGTGGGCGGCACGAACACATTGACCCGAAAGTAGGATTGGCACTCTACGGACCATACAGCTTAGTCGGACAATCTCGACCATCACTCTCTAGCATCATCGTTGGTATTGTTGGTCTGCCCGATATGGTTGCTGATGCCGAACAATGGTTGCGTGGCTGCCAAGGTCTGTTAACCAATGATGGCAGCGAACCCTTTCTTTACCCCCACTTTCCAGGGTTTAATTTAGAATTCCCATTCCAGTGCGAACTCATTTTTGGCGAGACTTGGCGCGAAACTATTAAAAAAGATAAATTCCAAGAAGCTATTGATGCTGATAATTTCTGCGAACGTCTAAAACGGGTTATCAAACTCTACATTCAAGCAATCGAGGTTTTAGCCGAACGTGAACCTCGTCCGCAAGTCATTCTCTGCTGCATTCCCCAAATCGTCATCGACTATTGCACGGTGCGCGTCAAAAAAGGAGGAGAAGTCAAGCGCGTCAAATTAACCAAATCAGAACGCCGAAGTCTTAAAGCAGTACAACTTGGTCAATTACCCCTTTTCCCAGAAATGAATCCAACGCTGGGTGTCGAAGACATCGAAAACGGGCATCAAAACCTGCGCCGGGGGCTAAAAGCTGAAGCAATGCAGTACGGAATTCCCACCCAGCTTGTATGGCCGGGTACTTTGCAACTTATCGATACCGCAACTGCATCTAACAAACGGAAACTACAGGATATTGCCACGCGGGCTTGGAATTTTTCCACTGCACTTTACCACAAAGCCGGCGGCACTCCCTGGCGATTAGCAGATATCGACCCTGGTGTTTGCTACGTTGGTGTTTCCTTTTATAAAGAGGTGTCCGAAATCGACCCCCGCATCCGCACTTCAATGGCACAGGCATTCACCTCCGCAGGTGATGGATACGTTTTGCGAGGAAATCCGTTCGAGTGGGATGCATCCAAACACGGTCGTTCGCCGCACTTAGACCAAACATCTGCTGCTGCGTTGATGCAAGATGTGATTGACTTGTACCGCAAACAAAACCGCGATAACCTTCCCCGACGCATTGTTGTCCATAAAACCTCGCGCTATTGGCAAGAAGAATTGGCTGGATTCAAAGATGCGTGCCAATCAATTTCCCAAGTTGATTTTGTTACTCTCGGCTGGCGGCAGATTCAATTTTATCGACTGGGCGACTACCCGCCAATTCGCGGCACGTACATAAAATTCAGTGCCGAAAATTTACTACTGTATACCTCCGGTTACAGTCCATTCCAACGCACTTATTGCGGACCGCGAGTTCCTCATCCGCTCGAAATACTCGAACATCACGGCGACAGTTCCTGGGATGTGATTTTGCGAGAAATCTTAGCGCTTACTAAAATGAACTGGAACACCGCCGACTTTGCGTGCAGCGACCCCGTAACCACCGCTTTTTCACAACGAGTCGGTCACATTCTTGCCGAGTTACCCTCCAAACTACCAATGCGATACGAATACCGTTACTACATGTGAACTACCAATGCTTACTCCTCAACCCCTGCGAGCGCAGCCAGCACTGAGGCATATTGCTCTAATTCTTGGCGCAACAATTCCAGTTCGTTACGCAGTTGGGGTTCCTCGCACCAATTATTCTCGTGCGCGACAGGATTTACATGTGGTGGGCGCTGCGTCTCCCACGCTTGTAATAAAGGATGCCACTTGGAAAGAAACGGACGCAACCCACGATTGAGGACAGCAAGCGCAATTCCACCAACCGAGTAGGGTGCTATCCCAACAGATGGTCCTGCTTCCTTAAGAACATCGCGTGTCGTTTTAAACAAACTATGCAGCGATAATAGTGCTTCGCGGAGTAACCCTTGTTCGAGTTCTGCTTCCAACGGTTGCAGCGATATTCTAGTCGCTAGTTCAACATATAAAGACCACGCCGCTTTCCGTTCGGTTGGGTCGGATGTCCATTCTGCCGAACCAAGCCCAAACGGAAGGCTTACAGATACTTTTGCTAATTTGGCAGGGACTCTACTTGACATTAGTATTCCCTCCTTTCTTTGCATAGTCTGAATGCGATCGCACACCTTAGTCCCACTGATTTAATCAACAACAGCATATAGTATAGTACGCTTTTACTAAGGTAGTATACTACAACATGTTCAGGATAGTTGCCCTATGAAAGAACTTACAGTCAAAAAATAAACGAAAATTTCTGGATAATATAGTATTATAAATTACATAGTTCGTTAGGTAGACCTAGCGATTATTTTTCAGCCAAGTTGAGGTTGAGCTGATTGAGCGCTGCATTGCGCGGAAATGCACGGCTCTTTAACAGTTATCCTGCACTCGTGTTTGGTAATTCGCTACTGGAGCAGTACGTAACACCATTCATTATAGATAACTTGATAACTTTAAAATCAAGCATACTGGTGCCCCTCAGAACCGCACTCGCTCATATAGTCGGCTCAACCTCTTCTTCGTTCACAATTATTTAGTACTTACAACAAAACCTGGGAAATAGCAAATATTTCCCAGCACCAATAATTTGGTGGGAGTACCGTGATATTTATCAAATTACCTTACATTTTTCAAGCTTTCGACACTCGAACTAAACATATCGGCAAATATGGACATCACTGTGCGATCGCGTATTTTAATATTCGTATTAACCCCCATTCCCGACTGCAACGGGATATTCCTTCCCGATACCAACAACTGCTGACTGGATAATTCGATTTTGGCAGGGAATCGGTAAAAGGGATAAATTTGGTCGGGTGGTAATGCGTCCGAACCAATCGATACTAGTTTACCTTTGATATCGCCAAATTCACTAAACGGGAACGAGTCAATCCGCACGTCTACCGTCATCCCTTCTTTTACGAAACCAATATCCTTGTTGGTGATGAATACTTTTGCTACAAGCTTGTCGTTGGGGACTATCTTCAATATTGGTTCGGTTGATGATGCCACAAACCCCGGAGATTTTGCCTTGAGTTCAAATACTGTACCGCTGGTTGGTGCTTTTATCTCCTGATACTTCAGGTTCATCTGGGTTTGACTGATT
>JANNFJ010000354.1:0-9106 GCA_031379725.1 Calothrix sp. OTE_75_metabat_31 | reverse complement strand
GGAATTCCTATCAGTCTATGCCGTGGGGAGGATGTCAATCAAACTGATTTGTCAGTTCGCTTCTACTGCAATTGCAGCGGCTTTTTGTGCTGTTTCCGCTTTCGGTTAATCAATGCGATCGCAACTATGCTAAATATCACCAGAGGTACTATTACGACACTACTTGCTACAAATGATGCGGGTGGTGTCGTAATATCTTGCTTTGATGTTTTGCCGAAACTAAGCAATCCAGACACAAATTCCATAATAGGCAGATCGGGCGAACCAGAAGTGGTGCAATCTATACCACCTGGTGGTATAGCTCTAGGTCTGCAACCTAATGAGCTTACCTGTGTTGCGTTTTGGGAATCCATATTTTTCTCCTATGGGTGAGATGTATCTAATAATGAAATTGCATTCGGAGTTTTTTCACATAACTTGTCTAAGATTACTACGATTAAAGATAAACTTGCTTTAATCTATTTCCACAATTAAGCTATGGTTCGCAATTTGCTAGATTTTGAGCTATTTTATGCTTGTTCGACTCAAAAACATTCGTTGATAAAATCATATCATCATCTATTGAAATGTAAATACATTGATAAGTATTTTAAAAGAAATAATCCGAATATAAATCAGGATATTTTATCTAAAATAAAAATTTTCAAACTGAGTTTTTGACATTTATGTGCTTGATGCATAAATGACTTATCTTAGATATCAGTAAATATCTATGATATTTTTTTATATTTATTTGTTTTCTTGGTTATGAAACGCCCAAATTAGAATATTATGCGAGAAATATCAGCAGATATCTTCCTTTTGTCATATATGAATAAGAATAACTTTCTGCTATTGTTTGTCACTACTATTAATAATGAAAAATAGATATTGCAAAATATTAATTTATTTACTGCGACAAAACCAAATATGTATGAAACTGGGAAGCATTTGTAAGCGGATAATTTATTTCTCTATTTATCAATATAAAAAACTAAATAGTCATCAAGTTATTAAATTATTATTTTCCCTAACCCTCGTAATTTGTTTGTTGTTTGGACAGGTTGTAACGGCACAAACTCCAAATACAAATGCACTAGTTGACCGAGGAATCAAAGACTATAATGCGGGGAATTTTGCCAATGCCATCAAAAATTGGCAAGAAGCACTAAACCAGTATAAAAATAATCCACCAGCTAGGGCGGTTGTGAATGAAAATTTGGCACGCGCTTACCAAGAAGTAGGAGAAAATAAAAATGCGATCGCGGCAATATCTCCTTTAATTACAAGCCCGACTCAAGAGCGAAAAGCCCTGACTGTAATCGATATAATCCTTGTGGTTCAATGATGGGGTCGCCTTTTTTCCAAGGACGTGATGTTGGTTCAACATTACGCATATCACCAGTTGTATAGGCAGAAATTAATACGTCTCCCGGACTATTGCGTAAAGCACCAGAACCTGCAATAGTAAACGAGTTTGCTTGTCGCTTGTTGAGGTTAGCCATTAGCTCCTAAAGCGTATAGCGCTACTTTTTGCGCCCTTGTTAAACCTGTAACATCCGTAATATTCATACCCTCATAAAGGCGCGTGCTTCTCAATATTTTTGTACATTCACAAGTATCTATATCCCAAAACCTGATCGTCTCATCCGTACCACCACTTAATAAAGTACGACCATCCGGACTCCAAGCCAAACAGGAAATCTCATTTCTATGTCCCTCTAGAACTTTAAGGCATTTACCAAACTTTCCATCCCACAACCTCACCGTACCATCTTGAGAAGCGCTTGCCAAAATATTACCATCCGGACTCCAACAAACCGACCATACACGATTCGTATGCCCGTGCAACACATTAACACACTCAAAAAGCTGCATATCCCACAAATAAATCGAACCGTCATTGCCACCGCTCGCAATCAGCTTACCATCAGGAGCGAAGCTAACTGTTAATACCACATTATTATTGTTATACTTTAATACTCTAAGACAATTACCCATCTTGGTATCCCACAAGCGAATTGTACCTTCATAACCGCAACTTGCTAAAAGCGTAATCTCAGAATTATTACTAGGTGCATAACTCACCGCATTCACCCAATTAGTATGACCTTGTAATACTTTTAAAGTTTCACCACAAGCAACATCCCATACTCTCACTGTGCAATCATTACTGCTAGTAGCAATTTCGCAACCATCAGGACTCCAAGTTAAACCATGCACTCGATTAGTATGACCGCGCAACGTTCTTAAAACTTCACCCGTCTGAATATCCCATAACCTGACAGTGTTGTCTGCACTTGCACTAGCCAAAAGTTTTTTATCTTGATTAAAATTCGGTGCGTGCTTAAGTCCTATTATTGCTCTTTTGTGCCCAGTCAGCTCCTTAATTACCTCACCATTGTGGACATTCCACAACCGAATCTTTGAATCATCACTACCACTGGTAATAGTCTCACCATCACAACTCCAAGCTAACGAACGAACTGCGTTGCATAGCCCTTGTAATACTTTAAAACATTTACCAAATTCATCCCAAAATCTTACACTAGAGTCATGACTGCCACTAACAATAGTTTTACCATCAGCGCTCCACACAACTGAAAAAACTGCACTTGTATGTCCCTGCAAAATTTTAATACAGCTACCAAGTTGTACATCCCATAATCGAACTAAACCTTCATGGTCGTCCCCAGTAGCGATTTTGCTACCATCAGGACTCCATGCTATCGACCAAACTGCAGCAATATGACCCTGTAAAATCTTTAAGCATCTACCTGTTTTTTGATTCCATAACCTAATTGAGTAATCTTGGCTACCACTTGCTAAGATACAACCATCTGGGCTAAAACTTAACGAGCTGATATAACGTGTGTGACCGTTAAGTACTTGGCGACACTCTCCATTGCTAACATTCCATAACCTAATTGAAGAATCAAGACAACCTGAAGCTAAAGTACAACCATCCGGACTAAAATTAATTGCCGTTACTCCATGAGTATGACCTGCAAATATTCTGACGCAAACACAATTATTCACATCCCACAAACAAATAGTTTTATCATAGCTACTAGTGGCGAGAAAACGCCCATCAGGACTCCAAGCCAGCGACCAAATCGATGCAGTATGACCTTGCAATACTTTAAGACTATTGCCTGTTTGAGTATCCCACAATTGAACAGTATTGTTAACACTACAACTTGCTAAGATACTGCTATTGTAATTAAAAGCAATGGTTGATATTGCATCATAATGTCCTTGAAGAGTAAAAAGGATCTGATAATCTGATAAACGACGTAAATAGATATTACTGTTAATGCTATCTATAGCTAACAAATTGCCATCTGGACTCAATGCTAATGACCTAACACCACTAAAAGTTTCTGCAAATACAGATTTATCAAAAGCACAAGAATGAAAATTAACCCCAGCTAAGTTCGCACGTTGTAAGTCAGCTTGCCAAATCGTTAAATTTGAGAAATCATACCCTCGCAAATCTACCCCTAAATACAGTAAAAAATTGATAATGTTACCCCCTACGTACCCAGCTTTAATTGGTAGTTGATGTCTTTGCTGATCCAATACCGACATTAGCAAACGTACAAGCAAATCCTTACTGTCCAAGTCAATTAATAATTGCTCTAATAATGGTTGTAAAATTAGTTGCTTTTGCGTTTCTTTAATATAATCTTTGGCTGTTGCCTTAATTAAAGCGTGGGTTCGCAATAAGCGTAGAGAGCCTATTAATTCCTCACAAGCCTGTTTAATCAATCGCTGCGTAGTATATTCCATCACAACTGGTTGCAAGAAGAAATACCCGCCACTGCTTTCAATCAATGACCGTTGTAATAAAGAATTAATTGCTGATGGAACGAGACGCTTGGAGGGTGCTGTAACCATATCAGCAGTTAACTCAGTAACTGATACAGGCTCTCGATTAATTGCTAACCAGTACAACAGTGATTCTTCTATTTCTGACAAACGTAAGAACTGACCTTCTAACAAATCACCAATGTCATCAAAAATTAGCGCTCCCTGGGACATGTACTCCAAAATAGAGCTAATTCTGCCGTCAAAAAGCTCTAAAGTTGCTGCTGCAACCATCTTGAGTGCTAAAGGATTACCTCCGTAATACTCAATCAGTGAAAGCCATTCTGGTTCTGTACCTGTAAATCGTCCCTTTTGCTCGAATACTTTGCGTCCGAAAGTTGGCTGTAATCCCTTTATTTGCAGCGATTTAACTTTTGTCGCCTTTCCTTCTAATAACGATATTTCTCTTGTTTTTTCTCTAGAAGTTAGGATTACGCAACTTTTATGAGGTGTCTCACCAATAATCTTAATTAGTTGCCCATATTTTTCGTAATTTTGGCTCCAAAATCCTGCTTGTCCAGTATTGGATAAAATTGTTTCAATATTATCTAAAATTATGAGACATTTGTTTGAACTTAAACATTCCATCAGCTTAGATAGTTTGCCATCAAGGCTTTGAGGTATCTCTTTTTCTTCTTTTCGCAGCGACCACAGCAAAAATTGCAATATACTGTTTAGGATATCCTCAATTGGCGGTGCGTTTTGTAAACTTCGCCATACCACTACGTCAAACTGAGGTTCAACTTGTAAAGCTAGCTTTACAGCTAATGTGCTTTTACCAATACCACCAATCCCTAACAATGCTACTAAGCGGCAACGTTCTTCTAACACCCACTGTTTTAATAGCAGTAATTCTTGAGAGCGTCCATAAAATAAAGATACATCCGGTGCTTTCCCCCAGTCATGTTGGTGTGCAAACATGGCTTTGTGCTCATCACCCTTATTATCCTGATGTTTGGTATAATCACTTTTTTCTAACTCTAAGCCAAAGGCAACAAAAGCTTTTTGTAACGAATCAAAATCTACACTAATTTGGCAGCCTATTATTTTAGAAACTGTGTGCATGGCTAATTCCATGCGAGCGCTCAGTTCTTCAAGAGTAAAACTATGACCACCATTTTCATTTTCTTCTGCCATTTTTTTGGCTGTTTGAAGTTTATCCAAACCTTTAAGAGTAAGGATAAAACCCCTGTTACGCCGTTTGATGTGCTTTTCCATCAATCTTTAAATCAAACAATCTATAATACTAACTTTTGGTAGATATCAATAAATAATATTTGTAATAAGAACAAATATTATTTTATTTATCAAGTCATATTATCACGAACTAATTTAGTTGCAAATTAACTTATCAAGGAAGCGACTAGTGCCGTGTGTAAATACACACATCATTTTCAAGCCTTGTGAGTAATCAAATTTCCGTAGCTTTAGTGGTCTGCTTATTTCCGCACCCGCTGTACTAGCGGCTTAAGTTGAGCTTAAGTTGCTTACCTTGCCTTGCGTAACTTGAATATAAAATGACACAATTCAATTAGCAGTAACATCACTTTTATCAGTCGGGTTTGAACGGGAATCGATACCGAAGATGCCTTGGGAGTTGATTTAGATGTTTCCACCTTGGACAGTGAAGGCATTGGCACTAATGTCGCTATTCTCCTTGGGAATCGCCACAATGAATTTGCCATCAAAGTTGATGTTGCCACCATTACCACCCAATACTGCGTAGGTTTTGGTTTAGATCCCCCCAACCCCCCTTAAGAAGGCTACGGTGTACACACAAATCTTTTTAAGTTGCCTTATAGACTTTTGATCCCCCCTAACCCCCCTTAAAAAGGGGGGAACCGGATTCAAAGTACCCCAATTTAGCGGGGGATTTAGGGGGATTGATTTTGGCAAAACTTCAAAACCTACGCAGTATTGTATTACCACCAGCAAAAGCAGTCCCAGCGGTGGTGGAGATTTGACTGCCGTGTTCGATTCATAAATAATTTACCTTGGATAAATCAAAAATCCACGATATTTCTTATGCAAATATTTTGTTCGTTTAGATACACCCAACTTAAACTGGTATTTAGTAAATACCAGCGTATTGCTTTTATACATATGAATAAGCGTAACTGTTCTTATCATATTTACAACATTAAAATCAAAAATAAATATTTCAAAGTATCACTTTCTGCACTTCAACATATTCATGTATTGCAGAAGATGAAAAACCTTTGCCAGAGAATAATTTATTTTTGTATTCAGCAACACCAAAAACTAAATCGTCATCAAGTAATTAAGTTATTATTTTCCTTAACCCTCGTAATTTGTTTATTACTTGGACAGGTCGTAACTGCACAAACTCCAAATACAAAGGCACTAGTTGAGCAAGGAATTAAAGAGTATAATAGGGGGAATTTTTCCAATGCCATCAACAATTGGCAAGAGGCACTCAATCAGTATAAAAATAATCCACCAGCTAGGGCGGTTGTAAGTGAAAATTTGGCACGCGCTTACCAACAAATAGGAAATAATAAAGATGCGATCGCATCCCTAGAAGCAGCCATTCGTGACTATGGTGCGGTGGAGAATATCCAGCAAGTTGGACGGATGAAGTCAGAGCTAGCCCAAGTTTACAGCAATTTGGGACAACCTCGCAAAGCGATCGCGCTTTTGTGTGGTCAAATGGTAGAGAAGTCGAAAAGTCCAGCCAGTCGAGATATAGAATGCACTCCAGACAGTGCGATACAAATCGCTACCAAATCTAATGATAGACGCGGTCAGGTTGCAGCTTTGGGGATTCTTGGCGAAGCATATCGCTTAATCGGCAGTTACGACCAAGCAATTAAATATTTAGATGTAGCGCAACAAGTTACTCCCGAATATCAATTTTTAGTGTTCAATAGTTTGGGTAATGCTTACAAAAGTCGCGGTCAATTGCGAGAGTTACAAGCTGATTCGGCAAATAAGGCTAGTATTTATAATAAAGAAAAAGAATTGACACAAAAATCTCTAGATGACTATAAAAGAGCTTACGAATATTTTCAGGATAGTATAAAATTTGCCCGCAACCAAAAGCAACCTTTGGCACAGATGCGGGGACTATTAAATTTGATTCAGTTGGCTTCCCAAACAAATAAGAACCAATTGATTCACGATGAGGAGTTTAACAAAACTCTTCAGGATGCTTTAAAAATTATCGAAGGTTTACCCAATTCAGCCACAAAAGTCTATGGGGAAATTGATTTAGCATACTTACAGCGCAATGGGAAAAGAAGTTCAACTTTTACTTACTGTCCAAATCAGCTAGTTTTATCTGGTGATAATTATGGTAATAATAGAATATTGAATTTACTAGAAAACTCAGTATTAACAAGTAAGCAATTACAAGATAATCGCCTAATTTCATATTCTAATGGTGCTTTGGGACATTTCTGGGAATGTCGTCAAGATAATAAGAAAGCATTAAAATATACTCAGTCTGCAATTATCGCCGCAGATAGCAAGCTGAGTGCAAAAGATAGCTTGTATTTGTGGGAGTGGCAAGCAGGAAGGATTTTAGATAAACAGAACCGAAAACAAGATGCGATCGCATCCTATCAGCGAGCCTTTGATATTTTGGAAGATATCCGCCAGGATATTTTGACAGCCGAACGGGATGTACAGTTTGACTTCCTCAATGTCGTTCGCCCATTATACCGAACATTGACACAGTCGCGGCTCGATTTGCTTGAAGTTGGGGCAGTTACAGACGGAGGACGTGCAAAGGAACTATCGAAAATCGTTAACACCGTCGATGCGTTGAAGTTGGCAGAATTACAGAATTATTTTGGCAATGATTGCATATTGAGTGGGTTGAATCCCAAACTGGTGGGTGAACTCCTTGAAGATAATAGTGTAGCGTTTCAGAATACTGGGTTTTTAAGTTCCATAATTTTAGATGGCAAAACCGGGATATTATTGCAGTTACCCAATCAAGCAACCAAATTTAAGTGGATTGAAGACCCCAATCAACAAGGTACAACCAAAATAGTTAGCAGCGACACCCTAGAGAAAAAAATTGCCGAGTTTCGCAAAGGATTAGTTAGTAAAGAAGAAATTAACTACGATACAACAATTGCGGCACAGCTTTATGATTGGATAATTCGCCCTTTTGCTGAAGATATCAAATCACAGAAAGTCAAAACCCTGGTATTTATTCAGGATGGGTTTCTGCGTAGCGTGCCAATGGCACCACTTTATGACAGCCAACAAAAGAAATATTTAATCGAAATCTACGCAGTTGCTACAACTCCCAGTTTACGATTTACCAAACCTAATTTACGTAATGGTAATACACAAAAAGTATTAATTTCGGGTTTAACGCAAAAAGCCACCATCGACGGCAAGACTTTCGATGCACTTTCTGCTGTTCCTGATGAAATCAAGACGGTTAAAAGTATATTTCCCAATCATACCCCTCTAATCGACGATAATTTTATCCCCGAAAACTTTCAGCAAAAACTGAAGAAAACCGCATATTCCATTGTTCACATAGCTAGTCACGCTCAATTTGGCATTATTCCTGAAGACACCTTTATTGTCACAGGGAAAAACCAAAAACTTACCATCAGCCAATTAGAAACGTCACTGCGAAACCTCAACAACAAATCAGATAGCGTCGAACTTCTGACACTGACTGCCTGTGAAACCGCAGTTGGCGATGAGCGTACTACACTAGGATTAGCTGGAGTTGCATTACAAGTTGGAGTTAAAAGCGCGATCGCATCTTTGTGGAGTGTCACCGATGAATCAACATCCGAGATAGTCAAAACTCTTTACACCAACTATCGCAACAATGGCATGGGTATTGCCCAGGCTTTGCAAACAGCCCAAATTAAAATGATTAAGGCAAAAAAATTACCATCATCTGAAGGTATAAATATTAAGTATGACCATCCCGCATATTGGGCACCAATAATTGCGATCGGTAATTGGCTTTAAAAGCCAATTATTATTTCTTTACTACCTTTATCGCTTTTTCGCTGGCAATTTTCTGGAGATGCTTGATTCGTTGCTGAATATTTTTTATATCTATGTTGCTGTCACTACCCGTTGGCATTTCTGACTGTGCAAGGCTTTGAACTAAAGTTGCCGCAATTTTCCCTAGTTTCCCATTATTATTGGTTTCTTTCAATGCTTCTTCCAGTGCTTCATACCACAATTCATTTCCAGCATAATAATTGACCCTTTCTGAAATAGTAGTAAATTGGTTCTTGGGCAGTGATTGAGG
>JANNFJ010000288.1:0-24592 GCA_031379725.1 Calothrix sp. OTE_75_metabat_31 | reverse complement strand
TTAAGGAGTTAGTAAAAGCTGTAACATAGGCAATGAGGGGATAAATAACCAAGCGGGAACCAGGAAAGCAACTGTCACCTACTCTTAATGCTTGCAGTTGATGGCTGTACTGAAGTTGCAAAATTAGTCACTTCCCCTCACATAACTATCCCGATAACGTGGTTGAACTATCCCGATAACGTGGTTGAACTATCCCGATAACGTGGTTGAACTATCCCGATAATCAATTAGAGTGAAACTAGTCCCGAATTGACAGGTGGTGATGTCGATGCCTACTGGCAAGATGCCGATGCAGTAGGTGATGAAGCAGTTGGCGGTACAACCGCAACACCCGACCAGAACGTAACTGAGGATTTGGTTGCTGCTGTGGGTCTGGAAATGGATGATTATGCGTTTCTGGGCACCAACGATATTTTGGAGGAACGTGACGACCGGCGCTGGGAGTTAGACCCTAAATCGAGTGAAGATTATCAGCAAAGAAGAGAGTAGGAAATGGAGAGTGGGGAGTGGGGAATAGGGAAATATATATATTTCCCAACCAAATGAGGTACATGTGTAAGGGCGCAAGGCGTTGCGCCCTTATCTTAGCGTAAACTGTACCTCACTAAGTTGAGAAACGATGTAATATTTTCCTACTCCCTGTAACTGACATACATCTGTCTTCAGTAGGGTTAAAGAATAAATACTCATTTGATAGGGTTGCTTTAGCAGTTAATTAAGCAATCGGAGAAAATTATGAATTCCGCTCAAATTCAAAATGAAGCAATCAATCAACCGCTTGAAAGTTTTCAGAGTTTGGATACCGATACCCAACTAGGTTTATTCTGGTTTATCTACAAAGAAATGGGTAAATCCATTACTCCAGCTGCACCTGGTGCAAGTACTGTTTCTCCCCAAATTGCTGAAGGTTTATTTAACCAAGTTAAAGAATTATCCCACGAGGAGCAATTGCAACTTCAAAGAGATTTAATTACAGGTGCAGACACCCAATTGACTCGCCAATACGGTTCTTTGAGCGATACTACCAAGCTACTATTCTGGTATCTACTTTCCCAAGGTATGGATAACGGGACAATTATTCCCGTACCCGAAGACTATCAACTTCCTGCTGCCGGTCAAGAACTGTTGGAAAGAATTAAGCAAATGGCTTTTGAAGAACAAATCACTTTATTCCGCAGCTACGTTTCACCAATGGGTGCTGAAGCTCACGCAGGGGCTGAAATTTAGTATATATATATTCAGTATGCGTCCCGTAGGATAGGCATTCTGCCTGTCCGTGTAATTCATTATTGCCAGAATGACTATCCTACGAGCTTGATTTGGAGATATTTTTTAATTAATAGTTAGTTTTTACCATTTATCAAAAATCATCTATCTTTAGAAATAAATAGAAATAATTATTTTTAACCAATGATTCTATCTTTTTGTAGTTAGTAAAAATACCTTAAATTTTCTAGTGTAATTAAGTGTGAATATTGAGAATCAAATTTAAGGATTCTAACTTTTTCGCATTAAGTATCAGAAGTCAATTTTAGTAAATTAAGCAATTGCGAGGTTTTATGAGTTTTACAGGCGTTAGTAACCAACAAACTGCTATATCGAAGTTTAAAGCATTGGATGTTGATGACAGATTAGCGGTTCTAGCTACAGTTTACGGTGAAATAGCTGATGAAGTTGCTCCTACTACTACCCAACCTAATGCACAAGACGAAGGTGGAGCAAATCTACTCAAGCAAGTTCAGGGATTACCAGCAGATAAACAAGTAGATTCTTTGCGAGAATTATTATTGGGTAAACGCACTAGTGGAGAAGTTCAACTTGATGTCAACCCCAGTAAAGCATTAGGTGAGCTTCTTGGTGGTGGTGAGGATGCACCAAGCATCTCTACAAACGACTATAATGCGATGACTGCTGAATCGAAATTATCATTCTGGTTCCAAACTGCTCAAAATCTTGGTAAATCAATTGTTGGTATCCCTGCGGATTTTATTCCTAATGAACGAGTTACCGAAGTTTTAGAGTTACTCGATACAAATCAAATTGAAAATTTGGTTTCTTTCTTGAAGAAAGCATTGTAAATGCAAGGGTGGGGAAGGAGGTAAGGTAAAAGGGTAAAGAAAAACCTCATGTTTCAAAACACTTAACACTATCTCTCTTTCCCTGTGACGCTACTAGTATTATAAGCTTGATGCATTTTTTTAAATGGGTACGATTTAGTATGTTAAGACAAGATGCGGTTACTAATCAAAAAACTATAACTAGAAAAAATCTCATAAATAGCCTTATAACTGGTTTATTTCTTGGTACATTAATAGGTTCCCCAATTGGTTGGTTTTTACACCAATTTTATTATCAGCAACAACTTGCAAAGTATTTAGTTTGTCGAGAGCAAAATCTTAATCAACCAACAGCGGTTGTTGAAAGTATTTGTGGGTCAAGGCTTTAACTTTATTATCTTTATCTAAGATACATTAATATCATTTGATTTTAAGAATTGATAGTATTAATGTGTTGTAGTTACTTGAATCTTGATTTTTTCATAAATTAGTGCGAGTTTGCGATCGCTTATTGACCGGAATCTCCGCAGACAAGTTGTTATGGCAAACCGTGCTAATTCTAATTTGCAAAAATCGAATGTTGACGGTTCGGGTCACAATTATTGGGTTGACAAACAAGCAGGTTACACCATTCAAGACAAAAACGATTTGATTGAGTTCATGTTGTCGTTGGATGATGACCCTGAAATCATTCCTCAATAACTATTCTATATAGCCAGAGGTGCATAACCCCGACTTCTGCTGCTAAGTCGGGGTTTTGTTTTCTATAATCTTGCGTAATTAATAGACAACGCAAGGTGTTCATTAATTATGCGTTGCCCGAAACCCGGATGTAGAGACGTTACATGTAACGTCTCTACATCCGTTTAGGAATCAACATCAACCTTAAATCATTCATTTTTATTGAGGACGAAAACGAGTTATCAATTCTTCACGAGATAAACCAGACAATTGCAGTAGTAAAGCGGTATATTCTTGCTTGGGTAGCGCTAATACTTGGGGAATAATTACTGCTAATTGCTCGTCAATTTCACCAAAATGAGCCTCCAGTAAATCTTCCAATATTATACGTTGTCCTTGCTCCATCCCTCGACGTTTGGTAGCTTCTTCCCATTGTTGATATGCTTCCGATATAATCATGGCTAAATCCTCATCTTCTTCCTGAGTTTCTCCAGTTACTTCTATACTAATTTTCCAAGTCGATAATAGTTGTAGTATTACAGAACGTCGATTATCGGTTTCCGGTAAAGCTAAAATCTCCTTTACAGCTTGTTGTTGAACTCTTCCCTTGCCAAATAGTCGAAACAAAAGAGTTTCGGGAGTAGGAGGTAAGCTATGGATAGCTACAAATACAGTATAATAACCCTTTGGGCTAAAATACATACCATCTAACCAGTCTGAACGTAAAGTAGCACCATAAGTTTCCAGAAAATTATCTGAAGTTGTGGGTGTTAGAATCCAGACTAAAGGTAACTCTTCTTCGCTCAAAGTTTTTTGGTTACGTTGCGCTTGTCGTTCAAAATCTAATTGTACAAATAATAACTTTGAAACGCAGCTACTGACTTCCCTCAATTTAGGTTAATTGCGAAAAGGTTCAATTAAACATGGTCTTGAGGCAATTCGACGCAGTATACCTAGTGAGTCTGGAATGGTAGTAATATCTTGAGAAGGTGTAAAAAATATATCGACGTAGCGAGATTCACCCGGTACCTCATAATTTATCCTGACTTCACCATACGGACTTAAAAAAGCCTCAAAAAATTGCTTTGAGAACTGGTCAAAGGGATTTTTCGCCATCTGTCACCCTGTACTACTTAGCGTACCTAGAGTAATTGTACTACTATTGGTTCTCAAACAATCTCAAACTCAATTTGCTGCTTCAAAAAGCTATGGGTGTAATGGTCAACAATATTAGTATCGCTCAATTCTAAGTTATAAAAATCCACTACATCATGTTCAAAATAAGGACCTGCGTGCCAAGTTCCTACATTTAACTTAATAAAACAATTCCCAGGAATGCGAAACGCTTTCATCTTTGCCAATTCCGGTTCATTTAGCTGATTATTAGGTGGACAAACCGCAATTAACCAGTCTTTTCCTTGTAGCGAACCTAAACATTGAGTACATTGCACGTGACGGGTAATAGTATAAAATTTTGTACCGCGTTTTTGCAATTGCATGATATAAAAACGTGGTATACCCTGGTTGAGTACTAATTGAGCATCTTCGCTATCGAATGTTTTACCATCTTTGCTTGCAGAAATAACCTGTCCGTAGGGACTGAAAGCTTCTGGTGTTATCAATTCGGCTTTGATTTGTTCTATGGTTTTAGATGTCGTCATATATTAATAAATTTTATTGGCATCTTGCCTGACATAAAAAATTACAGGACAGGCAGGATGCCTATCCTACGGCTGCTTTTCCAATTGTTTGGGAATAATTGATGCTTGATCAAGATTAGAAGATATAGTATACCACCATGCCCAAGCGATTAAAAGCGGTTGAAAAGGCAGCCTCAGAATTCGCAGTAAATCGGAATCGGGTATATTGTCAATGACAATATGGTTAACTGCCATGTTGATATTAGCAGGAAAAACAGCGATAAAAAGAGCAATTAGACCCCATGCAGCAGCTTCACTAGTGAGGGGAACTAGTAACCCGATTCCGCCTAAAATTTCGTAAAAGCCGCTAAGATACACTATACCTAGCGGGTAAGGTAATTCACTGGGGACTATTCGCACGTATTGTTCGGCAGCAGTAAAGTGCGTTGTGCCGACGATAACAAGCGCTACAGCAAGAATAACCCGTAAAAGTTCTTTTCTATTCATTGAGGGAGTATTAGTGCAATCGTTTCGGTTTACTTCTCTAGTTTGGTTAGAAAGCATTAATATATCTTCTACCAATTGGAGAATAAACCCAAAATTTATGCCCCCCACCCCCATATGTTGATAATTTATGTTATTATTGCGATGGTATTACTACTAGCTTGTTTGTTCTACCCGATAAAGCATAGACATTCAACCTCGTAGGTTGTAGACGAGCCTGTTTAACAATAAGCCTAATTTGCTGTTTTACATAAGCCTCGTGCATTTTGCTGACACGATAGCAATACTGAAATTTTGCGTCCGGTCAGAGTTATTTATTTATAACTTTTTTGTATGTTATGAATGGCAAATTATTTTTATTAATAATTTTCTCGGCTTGATGCAATTCAAGTCTGATTTTTTAATAGCTTCTAAAAACCGAGTTTGACATATTTTAGATATTCATAAAAGTAATTTAGCAATAATCTAGCCGACCGATTAAGTCGGCTGTAAATTCTTGTTTAATTAGTTTTAGGAATTGCACGGGAGTTACGAACTGTTGGTAACTGTTCCAAAATTACAATAATGCCAGTGCGTCCTGATGTTAAACTTGTATGACTCATTAATTCAATCACAGATGTATTGATCGCCTCTTCGATTGTATCCTTAAGTAAGGGTTTAATAATCTTATCTAAGTCAAGTCGTACCTGTTCTGCCAAAATATTATTCCCAGAATCTAAAAGAGTTTGCTCGGCTAATGTCACAGAATTCTCGATAGTAATTGCTAATTGCTTATCAAAGAAATGGCAAATTATTTTGCCAATGCGCTGCCCAAGTTGAGCATTATATAGGGAACGAATGCGATTAGAAATCTCTCTCTCTAGTTGTCCGATGGTCGGGTCCATGATAATTTATTGCATTAGCAGCATTATTATATATAATACATAAACGCACATTTTTAGCATTTTTTATTAATGAAAATGTTTTATATTAGCACTGTCTATATTCGTCAAAATTTAGAGAATCAAAACAATAATCATTATAGTAAATTCTATTTATATTTTTTAAAAACTATTATCATATCAAGTATTTAAAACTTGGCGTGTGATAAGCTATTACTCCATGTCAAAAGTACAAAGTCAAAAAGAAAGAAAAACGGCTTAATCGGCTTTTATGCCATTTTCAATGTACTAGTACCGTGCGGCGGAAATAAGAATACTATTGTAGGGGAGCATTTGGCAGATTTATAATTTTGTAGTGCGTAGGCACTACAAAATTATATCAAAATTAAAATATTTTAAGAATGGTATGGTTATTTACGCCGAGTTGTACTATGGGAATCCGGTTTGATTTTTGAATAGATACGTAGGGTGCGCTTCTTCGACAGCGTAACGCACCGCTATCAAGGATTTGGTGCGTTACGACTTACGTAATCGCGCACCCTACAATACCTAATTTTATAAGCGTAAGCGCTGGCTACGCCTACAAAAATCAAATAGGACGGCTATAGTGTGTCATTAAGTTTGGTCTTTTCGAGAAGCAAAAATTATTTCAAAGTTTCAAAAAAAATATTCTTGGTACTTGACTGAAGGTACATTTGTCAGCATGATAATTACTAATGTATTTTACTAGCTTGTTTAATTTACCTCCTATACAACGTAAATAAGCAACCTACTAAAGAATAAACGAGTTTTTTTACTCAAGCCGCATTTTGCCGCTCGAAACTATCCTCGTACATCTTGTAAACGGAAAATATCTCTCGTAATTCGTAATTGATGACTAAAGATAGTTTGATATAGGGATTTAGACCCGGATTAAACAAAAATTATGACTTTTGCTTCATGAGAAGCATAGGCAAAAATTACGAATGAGGCACGGGTTAAATATTTTTCTATGCAATGTCTTGATGTATTGACTTTTTTTTATTAGGTATGAAACAAGCAAAAATATTGGTCGTCGATAAAAATTTACATGACCTCGAATTTATGAATTCGTTTTTAAAAACCTTAAATATCACATGTATTTGTGCTAAAGAAGGAGTGAGAACTTTGATTTTGGCACAAATCCATCAGCCAAATCTAATTTTTTTAGATACGACGTTAAACGATTTGAGTAGTATTCAAGTCGTAAATTATCTCAAACACAATTCGGAAACATCAAAAATTCCCATTATTGGTTGTGTACCCGCAAAAACACAACAGGAGGTCAATAATTTACTGATATCAGGAGTTAAAGATTATATTCGCAAACCTTACTATTTCGATAAAGTTGAGGCTCTAATCAATAACTTTCTTGGATGGGACAATTTTTGATTAAATAAAGAGCCTGAAAATAAAATAACATAAGTAGGTTGGTTAAAGCCAAGCGTAACTCAACATTTGTGCATGATTCGTTGGGTTTCACTACGTTCCAACGTCACTTGCGTGATTCGGGGGGTAGACGCGGAGCGGCTTTGTGAAAGTACCCCCGCTTCCTCTGTGACTCCCCAACCTACAATTACTTTTAACTGAACCATATTGCAGTATAAACTATTACACCAGGATGGATTTCACAAAAATGCTCAAGTCTTTTGGGTGCGGTAAGTAAGGAAATAAACTTAATCGAGGCAGGATTGGTAGAAGATTTCAAGCGTTCTACAGATGCGATCGCCTCTGGCAATTCAAGTATGTCAATATGTGCTGGCGTGACAACTATCGTCGGACAGATATTATAGCCTTGTTTGTAGTAGAATGGAAAGAATTCATTGGCAGTTGCCCGAAAGGGTTAAGCTAAACAATTTTATCTAGGTCTTGGCTTGGGGACATTACTTGGGTAAGAAATGAAAACAATGTGCCTGGAAACGTAATTCAGTTTTGGCATTGTTATGGTGTTTAATCTTTATCAATATCAATTTTGTTAAGTAAGGATTTGTCAAGCATCAATAGCTTCTTATTGATTTTGTTTTATCAAAGTGGTATGTTTAGTCGCCATATCGACACAGAGTACAACCAACCCGTGTCGTATTGCTGACCGACTATTGATAAATTTACTCGCTTATGGCACAAACGAATCGTATCGCACAATACAAAAAAATATATACTAGTACAGCATGGGGTAAATAACTATACCATTTTAAAAATATTTTAATTTTGATATAAAAAGTAGTGCGTAGGCAAAGCCAGCCCTAGCCCTTTCAGGGCGGCTACGCCAACGGTCTTGCTTCTAGCTCGCTTACTCTATAAAGCGAGCTAGAAGCTCGCACTACAATGGTATTCTTATGGACACCGCACGGTACTAGTTCCGTACTTCGCAATCTAGGGGTGAAAATTTAAGAGTAAGTAAAATAGTGTTTTCTGAATTAGTTTTGTGCGAAATTTAAATAAAATATACTATCACCAACATCAAATTCATGGATTCTTTATTTATCAATTCGTTACTTGAAGACTTAAAAAACCCCGATGAATCTGTCCGCGACCAGGCTACTCGTAAACTATGGCGGATTTGGTTCCAACAAAAGGGTATTCAGGGTTTAGAAATCATCGACCGCAGTCAAAAGTTGCTTGATGCCGGCAAAGTCGCGGAAGCGGAAACTGCACTTACACAATTGATTAACGCACAACCTGATTTTGCCGAAGCTTGGAATCGGCGAGCGTTTCTTTATTACACTATTGGTGAATATCAAAAATCGCTGGTTGATTGTAAAAGAGTTATAAATTTAAATCCAGCCCATTTTGGCGCACTTCATGGTATGGGATTATCTTACGCTGCCACTGGTGAGTACGAAAAAGCGATTAAAGCTCTACGTCGTGCCTTGGAAATTCAACCTTTTTCTCTGGTAAATCAAAAATTGATTTTAGAGTGTACCATGCGCTTGAGTTAAAATTTCATCTTTAGTTATCGGGGTGCTGATTTTACCCTGCAATCAGAACCAGGCATTTACTATTCATAGTTAATTAAATTAATGTCAATATGACAGCATCAGCAATACCATTGGGCATTGGGGCATTGATTGATTCCCTTGCGGGCATCGAAATTATCGTCGAGCGATCGCAACTGGTCAAATTATCCCAAGATTACCACAACTTCAGTCCTATACTCGCGTTGCAACTAGCAGGCAAAGTTGGGGATGTGGCAGTTCGTCCTATTAATCAAGCCGAAGTTATCAAAGTTGCTGCTGCCTGTGCCAAATATAAAACACCGATTACAGTGCGGGGTGCTGGTACGGGGAATTACGGTCAATGCGTGCCTTTGCATGGTGGTGTGATTTTAGATATGACCGCAATGCACGAAATTTGCTGGGTGAAACCTGGTGTTGCACGGGTAGAAGCTGGTGTAAAGTTTGCTGCACTCGATAAAAAAGCACGGGAAATTGGCTGGGAAATGCGAATGACTCCTTCAACTTACCGTACTGCCACAATTGGGGGATTTGTTGCGGGTGGTAGTGGTGGAATTGGTTCGATTCAATATGGGTTGATGGGGGATAGGGGAAATCTTTTGGCTTTGCAGGTGGTGACTTTGGAAGAGTCACCCCGTGTAATTGAGTTACGCGGCGATGATGTCCAAAAAGTCAATCATGCTTGGGGAATTAACGGTATTATTACTGAGGTAGAGATTCCCTTGGGTGCGGCTTATCCTTGGGCTGAGGTAATTATTACCTTTGACGAATTTATGACAGGGGTAAAGTTTGGACAAGCTTTAGCAAGTGCAGACGGCATCATCAAAAAGGAAATTAGTATATTTGCTGACCCCATTGGGCAGTATTTTACAGCACTACATGAATATCTTCCATCTGGGAAACATGCTGTATTTTTAATGGTTGCCGAATCGAGTTTGGAGTTATTACCAGGATTGATAAAGCAATTCGACGGTGAAATTACATATCAAAAATCAGCACAGGATGCCCAAAAGGGTTTACGTTTAGCCGAATATACTTGGAATCACACCACTTTACACGCCAGGACGGCAGATTCTTCGATTACCTACTTGCAAAGTATATTCCCCACTGACAATTTACAAACTATCGAGCATATGTACCATCATTTTGGGGACGAAGTGATGATGCATCTGGAATTTATTCGTGCTAGGGGTGCAGTAGCAAATCCGGGTTTGCAGTTGGTGCGTTATACAACCGAAGAACGTCTTAACGAGATAATGCGCTATCACGAAGAACATGGGGTATTTATTGCCAATCCTCACAGTTACAAAATTGAGGATGGTTGGAAAAGAGCAATTGACCCCGAACATTTGAAGTTTAAAAAGATGGTTGACCCATTTGGGTTAATGAATCCGGGGAAAAGTAAGCGAGTTGGCAGTGGGGAATAGGGGAGGAAGAAAAACTGTTGGTGGCAGCAGTTGGAAGTTTCAATCCCGTTTTCAGGATACTTCGTCTAATTTTTAGTAGCAATAAGGATGTTTGAAAAGTTCAAGCTAGTGGTTCGTGTCATTGATTTTGGGGGGCTTAAAAAAATTTGGTAGTGCGTACCCCTGCGGGGAAGCAAGCAACGCGCAGCGTGCCCGCAGGGCTTACATCTTGCTCGCGTATTATATTAAAGCGAGCAAGATGCTCGCACTACTTATGACATGGAACACTAGTAGTCCGTGTCATTAATTCTAATGGGTCGTAGCATAGGCGTCTCGCCTGTGCAGTCCGGTCAGGCGGGACACCTAACCTACGGACAATAATATATACCATCAGAATTAATGACATAGACCACTAGTACTCGATGTCACTAATTTTGACAAATAACTTTCCTTTGAGTTAATGCCTAACTTTCATTTCCTCCTGAAATAATAGATTGCCAATATCAAATAAAAGCTGTATCGTACCTCGGTAGGCAACTCTAGGGAATTGACCGTGACCCAAGCGGTCAAAAAGGGGGATACCTAGACGATAGAGAGGGATATTCAAACGTTGTGAAATTGCATCTGCATGAGAATTAGCAATTAACAAATCTGAACCATTCCCAAGTTGTTCGAGGTCTTCTAAATCACCTATAGTGACGCTAGTTGTGGGAAGTTCTTCTAGTAATGGGGAACGTGTGGTTGTAACTGCGGCATGAATCTCCATTCCTAGCGATCGCAAAAAATCAATTGTAGACCAAAGTAGGTCTGGTTCTAGCGCTAGGGATACTCGTTTGCAGCCAAAGTAAGGATGAGTGTCTAACATGACGTTTTGCAACTGACGGCGTTGCTGTTGGTACTTCGGTGGTATAGTTTCGCCACTAATATGCGCTAATGTTCGCATAAATCGATCGGTAGCTTTTAGTCCCGTCAGTTCCCTAAATACTTCATAGGGTGTAGAAAACTTCTGTTCTAAAATTTGTGCTGTACCCCGCATACTTTCACCCAATGCCAAAGTGCAAACCGAATTACTAATTGAACGCAATTGTTCTACTGTTGTACCAGTGGTGGTTATGGGACTGTAGGAATGTTCGATATGACTATTTAGTGAGGCGGATAGGTCGGGTAAAATAATCGGATCGAGTCCAAAATCGCTAATTATCTCTTTGATTTCTTGTATATCTCCTGGAGTGAAAGCAGAACTCGCCAAAATAGTGATTTGTTTGGGACAAATATTTTCTTTCTCACCTTCAACAGGAATTGCTTTAACTATACTTTCCACCGCTGCGGCAAAACCATCTTGCAATGCACCTTTAAAATCTGGTGTGGAAACAAGCACAATTGGTAAATCCAATTCTGGGTGATGGTTACGAATGTCCTTGAGGAAACGTCCCATGTCATCCCCTCTGGTTTCCGTCAATCCGGTGGTGCATAAACCGATAATTTCGGGCTGGAATTTTGCAACTAAGTTTAAAATTGCTTCTTCGACATTTTCCTCACCACCCAAAACAGTTGCAACTTCGGTCATTGCTGTTGTACTCATAGGGATAGAGGAACGTAAATGCCTAGCTAATACTACTTTAGTTAAAGCTGCACAACCGTGGGAACCGTGTAAGGTCGGCATCATTCCCTTCAATCCTAGAAACGCTAAAGCTGCACCTAAAGTTTGGCTTTGCTTGAGGGGATTGACTGCAACCGATGTGCTAGTAAGACTAATAATTGCCATGTTTACACTTCCTCATTCCAGGGGTTTGGTTGACGCAATTGCTCCCATACTGGGCTAGAAAAAGCTGCGTACAGTTCTTTTGTTACTGACAGCATCCCCGTATAACCTGCATAGGGACGAGTGCATTCTTTATTTAGGTTAAGGAAAGAGACTCCAGATGCGATCGCAGTATATTGATAGCGACTATCGGCAATCAGCATATCAGCTTGATGCTCTTTAATAATGTGCTGGATTTCTTGAGGGCTATTTTGTTTGAGAATTATACTTTCTTGACCCAGCAAACCTTTGATTGTACTTTGCTCATCTTCTGTGAGATTTTTTGTACTAATGGGTATAACTTTCATCCCTAGTTTTTTCGCTGCACAGATAATCAACCAATTAAAACTCGCGGTATCCAGAACAACCTGCTTATTTTCTAATTGAGTACGATAAATTGCCAGCTTTTCATCCAAGGCAGCAGTTTCTTCGACTATTAGCTTTTCGACACGCTCAATTAAATCAGTGTTGCCCAATTTTGCCGCAATATTCCGCAGACATAAATTCATATCTTCTACACCGTAGAAAGATTCTTCAATATAGGGAATGCCGAACTTCTTCTGCATCCTTTTCGCCATACTAGTTAAGACTTTAGAAGAAAGCACCACATTCAGCTTGGCACGATGAGCGTAACAAATTTCTTGGTAACGAGCATCACCAGTAATTTTCGCTAAAACTCGGATACCTAATTTCTCTAGTAGCGGCAAAACATTCCAAATTGACCCTGCTATATTGTATTCACCAATCAAGTTGATATCAAAAGGGGTAGTAATATCAGGTTCTGCCGTGCCGATAACATGTTCTAACAAAGCTTCACTAGCAACCCGATGACCTAGATTTTGAGCGCCAATAAATCCTGGGCAATGTACGGGAATAGCTGGTATTCCGGTTTCCTGGGTCACATCTCTACAGACTCCTTCGATGTCATCACCAATCATTGCAGTGACACAAGTAGAGTAGACGAATACCGCAGCAGGTTTGTAGCGTCTTTGCAGTTCGAGGATGCCTTTGCGGAGCTTTTTGGCTCCTCCAAAAATGATATCGTTTTCTTCGATTTCACTAGTAAAGCGAGTCTTATAGAGTGTGGAATCGGAGGAGAAACTATTCAAAGTTCCCCACATACTGGTAGCACAGCCACTTGGCCCGTGGACTACATGGGCAGCATCGGTAATTGGTAGTAGAGTAATCATGGCACTATCGAAAGCACAACCCCCTTGGACTGCACCCGGTTGGATAGTAGTGGACTTTTTCTGATGAGTTTTACCCTGATTGCCTGATGAACCGGGTAAATCGTTGATTTGTTCGGTGGGTTTCATGTAAGAATTGGGACTATGGATTAGAAATTTTCAAGTAAGAGAAGAGGCATCTTCATCTATTGTGGCGGTACTTCTGTCGTTATTTCTAATATCGAGTTTAAGCGATTTCCTACTATTAAATGTGTCTTTTAAACTGTGTAAAATGAACTTAAAGCCAATCATGATAGGTATTTATATTGGGCAGTAATCACTTTACTATCTGCTTCAATTATAAGCCTTTTTACAAACAGAATATGAGTACAAAAATAATAATTGACATTATTCTATAGCGTTTTCAACCCACTGAGGTACAGTTTACACCAAGATAAGGGCGCAATGCCTTGCGCCCCTACATATGTACCTCACCTGGCTGAGAACTGCTATAGTGCCTCGCAGGGTTATTATAGACTACAACTAATTGATTGAATGCCATCAGTTGAAACTGAAAAATATATTTTATATTCTACTGGACATATTTTAATTGAGTTACCTTTTATAAGTTTGATTTCCTGCGAAAGCTGGCAACTTTGAAACTGCGCTTTTTCATCAAAAAATATAGATTTTTGGGCTTGGCAATAAAAATTAGATGACCCGGAACTGGGGCTATAAACCTGCACGACCGTATCTTGGACAAGAATACAAGTTACTAACGAACCATTTTGATAATTGCTAATTGTTCCAGGTTTACATACAATTGACGCTTGAGCAGGTAGAGAAACAGCAAAATTGATTGAGAATAAACCCAAACAAGTTAAAGCTGGCAAAACTTTAGACGAAAATTCCATAAAAAATACTGATTAGTAGAATAAAATTTGTTACTTCATTTATACTTTGTTGCTCCTAAATACTGATACAGCAGAGGCACTGATATTGCTTTAAAGTTTCTGTGAACGGCTAAAAGGGGTGTTTGTGTTTAATTAGACCCCCTATTTTTTAAGGGGTCATCACACCAAAAAAGATTTTTGTAAGTTTTAAGTTATTTGAAGGTCAATAAACTAATTGCCTCTAGGAAGTACCCCCCCCCTTGAAAGTTCAGCTTTGGGTAACATTATGTAGCACTTAAGTGACAGTTATATACCCTGCGGGTTAGTATCTCCAAAAAATTTTATTTACCCCTTGACTCTCCAGTAGACAGGAGAATTCATAATAGAATTAACTATAGGGTAATTTACATGACAATTCAACTAAAAGTCCCCAACATGGCTTGTTCTGCTTGTGGTGAGACGATTACAGAAGCGATAATAGCTGTTGTTCCTTGTGCTGCGGTTCAAACTGACGCGATATCGATGTTAGTATGAGTTGAATCCCAAGCGTCCGAAGTTGCAATTAAAGAAGCAATTACAACTGCTGGTTACTCAGTTGCGTGACTTTAGTTCGTCCTGATTTATCAAAACTAAGCTCAAAATCCTTATTTTACACAAAACAAAATATGACTTTTGTGGGGTAGGTGTCCTGCCTGCCCTAATGTGCTTTCTTTAGAGTAAAACATCATCGCAGGTGCATTCGTAACAATAAAATGGAAAATACAACATTAAAGCTAGGCGGCATGAGTTGCGCTTCTTGTGCCAGAAGCGTTGAAGAAGCAATTAATTCTGTAAACGGTGTAAATCAATGTATCGTCAATTTTGGGGCAGAACTCGCAACGGTAGAATATGACCCTGGAAAAACCGATGTAAAAGCAATCCAAACAGCTGTAAATCAGGCTGGTTATTCTGTCTTGTTACAACAAAACCCAACAGACCAAGAGGATGAAACCCAAAAGCGCAGACAATCAAGAGAAGCCCGTGAATTAACCCGTAAAATTGTTATAGCAAGTATCCTGAGTACTGTAATTGTGATTGGTTCCATACCAATGATGACAGGGTTAAATATACCTTTTATCCCCATGTGGCTGCATAATTCTTGGCTGCAATTGATACTAACAATTCCGATATTCTGGTGCGGTTCATCTTTCTATACCAATGCGTGGAAAGCTTTGAAACGTCATGCGGCAACGATGGATACCTTAGTGTCATTGGGAACTGGTACAGCATTCATTTATTCCCTGTTTCCGACCTTTTTTCCAGGTTTCTTTATCTCTCAAGGTCTTAGACCAGATGTATATTATGAAGCTTCTTCAGTTATTATTACCTTAATTTTACTCGGAAAGCTCTTAGAAAACCGTGCAAAAAAACAAACAGGTGTTGCTATCCGCAAACTCATTGGCTTGCAAGCAAAAACTGCACGTTTAATTCGCAACGGACAAGAAATTGATATCCCTATTGAATCAGTACAAATCGGGGATGTAATTTTAGTCCGTCCCGGTGAAAAAATTCCTGTGGATGGTGAAGTAGTTGATGGCACATCGACTATTGATGAATCTATGGTGACAGGGGAAAGCATACCTACCAAAAAACAGCTTGGTGATGAGGTAATTGGCGCTACTATTAATAAAACTGGTAGCTTTAAATTTCAAGCAACACGAGTCGGGAAAGATACAGTACTCGCGCAAATTGTTCAACTTGTCCAACAAGCCCAAGGTAGTAAGGCACCGATACAAAAGTTGGCCGACCAAGTAACAGGGTTTTTTGTGCCTGTAGTAATTGCGATCGCACTCCTAACTTTCATTATTTGGTTTAATATCATGGGTAATCTGACCCTTGCCCTGACTACCACAGTGGGAGTTTTGATTATCGCTTGTCACTGTGCGCTAGGTTTAGCAACTCCCACATCGGTGATGGTGGGAACGGGTAAAGGCGCAGAAAATGGTATTTTGATTAAAGGTGCTGATAGTTTAGAATTAGCACACAAAATCAAAACTATAGTGCTGGATAAAACCGGAACTATTACCCAAGGTAAACCCACTGTCACCGATTTTATTACCACTAAGGGTACTGCAAACAGTAATGAAATTAGATTATTGCAATTAGCTGCATCACTTGAACGCAACTCAGAACACCCTTTAGCAGAAGCAGTTGTGAGATATGCCCAAACCCAAAATGTAGAGACGCAATATACCGTGTCTAATTTTGAAGCGATCGCAGGTAGTGGTGTACAAGGTGTTGTTGATAACCACCTGATACAAATTGGTACGCAACGCTGGATGGAAGAATTAAGTATAAAAACTTTTTTTAAAAAAGAAAAAGAACAGTGGGAATATTTAGGTAGAACTGCGATTTACATCGTAGTCGATGGACAACTTCAAGGATTAATGGGTATTGCAGACGCAGTTAAACCCACTTCTATACAAGCCATAAAAGCTTTACAAAAGCTGGGTTTAGAAGTAGTCATGTTAACAGGAGATAATCGCCGAACTGCTGAAACAATTGCCCGCGAAGTTGGTATCAAGCGTGTCCTAGCAGAAGTCCGTCCCGAACAAAAAGTAGCTACTATTAAAGAATTGCAAAGGGAAGGAAAAATTGTGGCAATGGTGGGTGATGGTATTAATGATGCACCAGCACTTGCTCAAGCTGATGTGGGAATTGCAATTGGCACGGGAACAGATGTGGCGATCGCAGCCAGTGACATCACCCTAATTTCCGGCGATTTACAAGGTGTGGTGACAGCGATTCAACTTAGTCAGGCAACGATTCGCAACATCCGCCAAAATCTATTCTTTGCTTTCATTTACAATGTTGCGGGAATTCCGATTGCGGCTGGTATTTTTTTCCCGTTTTTCGGTTGGTTGCTAAACCCGATTATCGCAGGTGGTGCAATGGCTTTTAGTTCGGTGTCTGTACTCACAAATGCTCTGCGTCTGCGTAATTTTAAACCCAAGGTAATTACATAAAAAGGGGAAAAATATGTTAGGCAAAAAGGTAATTATTGGCAGTATTGCAACTTTTGGATTATTATCCGGTGTCGCTACCAACAAAACAGTGGCACAAATGCCCCATGAAACCCATAGGTCTGAGACATCGCAAACAAGTAAGTTTCAACGTATTGAACAACCGCTATGGGTGAAAGGAGCAGTTACAGCTTCTGGTTTAGGGTTAATTGGTTTAGAGATATGGTGGTTTTTGTTAAGTAAGCCGAAGTCACGAAGCGCAGATACTCGTAACGGCATTCAAGAGGTTACAATTACGGTAGATGGAGGTTACGAACCAAGTCGAGTAGTCGTTAACGCAGGTCAACCAGTTCGCTTAAACTTCCTGCGTCGTGACAAAAGTAGCTGCTTGGAACAGGTTGTATTTCCCGATTTTCACATCGCTCAAGACCTAGACTTAAATCAAGTAACTCCAATTGAGTTTACACCTCAAAAACCAGGTCAATACACCTTTGCCTGTGGAATGAATATGTTTCGCGGTGTCGTGGAGGTGAGGTAGCAAGCAGAATATGGGCTTCACCCCACTTGATGTTGCCTGAACCTCAAAGGGTGAAAGGCGAAAAATGACTGACCCCAAAAGCAAATAGTTACATATTTTTTCTTGACTCTCCAGTTTACTAGAGGGTTTAAGATAAAGATTAGGAAGTTATTGTAAAGGTATGTGCGTTATGTTACTTCAAGAAAAAACAAAACAAATAGGTACTGTTGCTTTATTAAGTGGCGTACCAATCAAAACTATTCGATATTACGAGGAACTAGGCTTGATCAAAGCATCGGGTAGAACTGAAGGTGGGTTTAGATTATTTGACTCTGATATTTTACCTCGCTTACATTTTATCAAACGCGCTCAAAGCCTTGGATTAAGTTTATTAGAAATTAAGGATTTTTTGTCAGTTCATGACCAAGGTGATTTGCCTTGCGACCATATAAAAGAAAAACTGCAAGATAAAGTAGTAGTAATTGATAAGCAAATTCAAGAACTCATCATTTTTAAGCAGGAGTTACAAGGTCTTCTTTCAGGGTGGGAAGCAGTGACGAAAAATACCGAGCCAATAATTTGCCCGATTATTCAAAAATATTAATCCAATAAGCAAATCTCTTTACATGGGATTGTGGGAAACTTAGTCCTTAACCCAAAGTTTAGAGTTTTTGAAATACTTTTTTGAAAGAAGGTTAAGCAAAAGTTCCTAAACCTACCGTAAAACGAGTTTCTGCGATACCCTTGGCAACCATTTACAATAGTATCGCAATGTTCGCTTTATTTTGATTTGCCCTAGCTTAATTGTAAGTTAAACTCAGTTAGCAGCTTAAACAAAATGAATTACTTCAAACGAAATCTTGCTACACCTATGTCCATTGGTATATCACTGCCGACAAACTTAGCAGATAAGCGATAGACCGGACCATTTCCAAGAGTAACCCGCTTAACATTATTAATATCAACTTCTAACTCAGTATTAGGAGATATGGGTTCGACAAAACGAAGTATTATATTTTTATCTTTGATAGTTACATTATGTTTAACTTCTTTGCCCTTACCGTCAATAACAACTATATCTTTTGCCTTATTGCTCCAATTTACAACTTCGGGGACTTGAATAGTTATTTCAGAAATCTGCTTGCTATTTTTAGGTATATGTAACTCAAAAGTCTTTCTAACTGTATGAGCTCTAGTCGGAGGAAATTGATGATTAGCATCGACATGGGGTAAGGCACCATTATCATCACCAGCTTTTGCATAGCCAGCAGAAATTGCACTTGCGCTGGCTAATACTAATGCAGTTACCTTAAGAAACTTCTTCATTTTGCTCCTCACTGTTTATATTAGTTGATAAGTGGATTCTTCACATAATTACTATCCTGACAGCCAACTATGAAATTAGGATGAAATTTTTAATCTTCAAGTATGGAGAATTATAATGCATACCATCAAAAGTATTTATTGTTGTGAAAAACCACTATTTTCTAGTAAGTAAAATGGAATCAGGATGAAATTAATGAAGAATATGCATGATATGATGGGCGGGCAGCAAAACCAGCCTAAATAAAAAAGGCTAAAAAATAAAAATTAGAAAGGAGGGCAATACAAATTTGCTCTCATTAATTATTTATTTAACAGAAGTAAATGCTAAGTTAACCATTTACACGAAACCTAGCAAAACCTACAGGTAATACTGCCGCATTACCAACAAATTTGGCAGACAATTGATAAACTGGACCATTTCCACCGATTGGTCGTTTGACATTATTGATATCAATTTCTAGTTTGGTGTTAGGAGCAACAGGATTAGGGAAAGTTAGTACAATAATTTTGCCATTGACAGAAATATTAGTACTGATTTTTTTACCTTGTGTATCAACCACATCAATACGATTCTTATCACTTATCCTTATTACATCTGGAACTTGAATAATTAGCTCGGATATTGGTTTACTATTTTTCGGAATATGTAAGTCAAAACTATGTCTAACAGGTGCCCATTTACTCTGAGGAAATTGTGAGTTTCCATCAATATGAGGAAGCGTACCATTCTCATCATGAGCTTCTGCGTAGTCAGTAGGGATAAAAACTGTGCTAGCTAACGCCAATGTTAAAACGTAAATCATTGATTTTTTCATAATTACTCCTTATTAAGTTAATAATTTCAGCAAAGATTTAGGTTCATTTATTCAAAAATGACCCTGTTAATAATCGATACTTCATAAATTGACAAAATCTCTACTACTTCCTAAATTATGGATTAATCGTATAAAGTTATAAAGCTTACATGCCTTGACTTATTCAGTTTTGCAAATAGATTCTACTCAATAATACTAATTATTATTAGTTTGACAGGTATTGATGAAATCTAAGTGAATTTTTCGTGCTTATCGTCAAAACCCATAAACTAAAATGTCTGAAACTGAGCATGTCCGATGGGAATCTCAGTTTCACTCCCAATAACTCTTACGGAAAGGTTATAAATTGAATCAGAACCACTCCTTGGTTGTTTCACTTTATTGAGTGAAATCAAGAGTTTCTTTGTAGTTGCATAAGTGACCGTTTCCGGAAAATTTAGAGTAATCCTCCTATCATTTACAGATATATTGATGTTGAGTTTTTGACCATTATCATTGAGTACATTAATGTCACTGCTTACCGCTACAGTAGCAGGTGCATCAATAATTAGCTCTGACAGAGGTTTCCCATTTTTAGGAACGTGGAGCCGGAAAGTATGTTTAACAAACCGCTGATTTAAGGGGAGTTGAGAAGAATCCTCAATTTGATTAGCCCTGTTATTGTCAATTTTTGCTGTTGCATTACCAGCAAAAACTGTAAATGCTATACCGAATACAATCAGGGAAATTATTTTGATCTTCATTTGCAGCTTTTAGTGATAAGATATCTCAATAAGATAGGTTAGGTTAATTGTTAATTCACTGGAAGCGAATCAAGCTTTCTCTAACAAGTTTGACAGGTCGATATGAAATTTGGATGAAATTTTAGCTGTTTGGGAAAAACAATTATTAATGTTGCAATAGGTATTAGCAGATACTCGAAATTAGCAGTGATACTTCTGTATCCATGAACTGGTTATTAATACAATTTAAGTTTGAGAAGGTGAAATCTCGGAAATTGGCATTATCATTGTAGGTAAGCGAACAATAAAGCTAGTACCTTTATCCACTTGACTTTGTACCTCTATACTACCTTGGTGCGTCAGGACAATTGCTTGCGCGATCGCTAAACCCAATCCCGAACCACCAGTGCTACGAGAGCGATCGCTATTTACCCGATAAAATCGGTCAAAAATTCGTTTCACATCTGGTGCTGCAATACCGATACCTGTATCTTGAACCTCAATCACCGCATGACCATTGATACGTTTGAGGATAACGTTTATATAACCACCTGCGGGACTGTATTGAATTGCATTCGCAATTAAATTAGTAAGTACTCGCAAAAGTTGGTCTTCATCCCCCATTACGTACAAGGGTTGATGATACTCGATTGAAGATGCCAGTTGTAAGTTTGCAGCACTAGCTAAAGCGGAAAATTCTTCAATTAGGTCATTAACTAAGACATTCAGACAGCAAGGTTCTTTTTGTGTCGCTAGGGTTTTTTGCTCTAACCGAGACAATAGCAACAAATCCTGAACTAATTCAGCAAGTCGATTATTTTGTCGTTTAATAGATGCTAGAGTATCTCGTGCTTCTTGTTCCGATAAATACTCCATATCAAGTACAGTTTCCACTGTGGCATTAATTGCTGCCAATGGTGTACGTAATTCATGGGAAGCATCAGAAGTGAACTGTTGCATTTGTTTATACGACCGATCGATTGGTCGTATCGCTAACCCTGCTAACCACCAACTCGAACCACCAACTAAAAGTATTGAAATCGGTAATCCCAATCCGACAATCAATTTTAAACTAGCAAGACGATTATCCAACTCTTTGAGACTGCGACCTACTTGTATATAGCCCCAAATTTGATTATCTTGAGTGTGTAAAGCTAAAGACTTTTGACTGTAGCGATCGCCTTGTTTATCTCTAATTGTTTGCCATACATTTGTTTGCACAACTAGCGGTAATTCATCGGGACGAAAACCAGCGGTAGCAATTAACTGTCCTGAAGTATTAAGGAAACGAATGTAATATAATTTTTCTTTATAAACATTACTAAAAATGCCGTGTTCGGGATGGAAAGATTGATGGTGGCTGGGTTTTATTTGAACAGGACAACTAGAATTAGCTAAACAAAGGTTAGGTATAACTAACTTAAAAACAGGTTCTACACGACTAGGTTTTTTTAGGCTTGGTTCAATTACATTGTGCAATGTACCAGTCACAGATTCCAGTTCTCGGTCGATAGAAACTAAGTAAGCTTGAATCATCACTTGGTAAATAACTAAACCGCAGAGGATGAGAATTAAACCCATAACTGCTGCATACCAAGCTGCAAGTCGCCAACGAGTTTTTTTAAATAATTTAAGCTGCATCATCAGGATTAAAACGATAACCCATACTAGGGACAGTTTCGATTAACCCATCACAATTATATTCTGATAATTTACGTCGTAGCAATCGCATTTGAGCCGCTACCACATTACTAACTCGTTCAGCACTAAAACTGTAAAGATGATTTAATATTTGGTCGCGGGTAACAATTACCCTGGGACGATTCATCAAATATTCTAAGAGGTGAAATTCTTTCTTTGTTAAATGAATTATCTGCCGATCGTTATTAGGTTGTTGATACAAAACTGTACAACTCCCATAATCTAAAATCAAATTTCCTACTTGTAGTTGCTGTGCTTGAAAATTAGGATAACGTCGCTGTAAAGCACGCAATCTTGCTAACAATTCCACCATTCCAAACGGCTTTACTAGATAATCATCAGCCCCTGCATCCAGCCCAGCAACTTTATCTTCCATGCTATCTCTTGCTGTCAGCATTAGCACTGGTAATGAATTATTGCGAACCCGCAGACGCTTACACAAATCTAAACCCGATAATCCTGGTAGCAACCAATCAAAGATTGCTAACGTGTATTGCGTCCAATTGCTTTCTAAACAATTCCATGCTTCATCTCCATCTTGAACCCAGTCAACAATATATTTTTCCTGATGTAGTTTTCGCTTAATTGATGCACCCAAATCTGGTTCGTCTTCAACTAATAGAACTTTCATAATTAACAAGATTATTTACAAAATTATTTTATGAATTACAATGTATTTTAAATACACTAATTACTTGCTTTGTATTAAAAATAACCAAACAAGAACTATAGAGTTTTACTGAAGGTAATAATATATATTTATACTATTTATAGAATTTCATCCCTCTAAGTATTTATAACTATTTTATTGCTTCAATCAAGCATTTTCACAATTTTACCTAGTTGAGGCATTCATTTAATAGCTTGACATAGGTAGATGAAATCAGGATGAAATTTCAGCATTTGTCAAAAAAAAATTTGACAAGATTGAATCAACTTGCATTCTCGTTGTAAGCGATTGTTTTCTGTTTCTCGTAATAGTTAAAAATTGTTTGCAGCAAGTAGTGTAAATTAGACTAAATCTTTATTGAGAGTCTTTTTTAAATAATAGAGACGTTATGTGTTAGTGTTTACATTGGGCTATATCCAAATTCACCAACAATAACGTTTTCAGAACTTAATCACTACAGTTAAAAATACTAGAGGTCATTTTCATATTTCATAAAAATGATAAGTTATAAATAAAAATTCTCAATTAATTAGTAAATAAAAGTAGCTCCATATATTATTTTTTACTAAGAAGTAGCCAGAAATTGTCAACACCAGAACCCATAGGAAAAATCGTATTTTCTTCTGTATAAAGCTTTGTACCTTCTATCTTATATTTAGATCCTAAAGGCAATCGCACAATAAAAGAGCTACCTTTGCCGAGTTGGCTTTGTACCTGTATGCTACCGTGATGTGCGTTAACAATCGCTTGGACTATAGCCAAACCCAATCCCGAACCACCAGTACTGCGAGAGCGATCGCCCGAAACACGATAGAATCGATCGAAAATCCGTTTTTGTTCGTTTGGTGCAATGCCAATACCTGTATCTTGCACTTCAATCATGGCATAATTGTCGCAACGGTCTAAACAAACCGTTACCTCACCACCATCTGGTGTATATTGGATACCATTAATAATTAAGTTAGAAATCAAGCGATAAATTTGGTCTTCATCACCAATGATTTGCAGAGGTTGTACTCGTATTTCAGATTTTAGCTTCACCTTAGCACCCATTGCTAACATCCCCACTTCCTCAACTGAATCGCTGACAACATCATTTAGTAAAAGATACCCTCGTTGTATTGATGCAGTTTTTTTATCCATGCGAGTAAGAAGCAGTAAATCTGCAACAAGCTGAGTTAGTCGCTGCGTCTGACGCTGTACCGTTGCTAAGATATCTTGGGTTTCTTTTTCGTCTAATTGCTGCGTCAACAGCGCTGATTCTACTGTTGCTTGCGTCGCAGCTAAGGGTGTTCGCAATTCGTGTGCGGCATCGGCGGTAAACTGTTCGATCTGCATGTAAGATTTATATATTGGCCGCATCGCCAAGCCAGATAAGCACCAACTTGCACCACCCACTAAAATCAGCGATATTGGCAATCCCAATTTCAAAACTAACTTAACTGTACCCAGATAATCTTCAAATTCTTTAAAACTGCGTCCCATTTGGAAGTAACCCCAATCTTTGCCATTTTGAGTATGAAGTAAGACTGTAATTTGATGGTAATTTATGCCTTTATTGTCAGATAATGTTTGCCATTCTCGTTTGTTCAAAGCTTGAGGTAATCCATCTGGAACCGTACCAGCAGTAGCAAGCAAACTTCCGGAAGTATCCAAAAAACGAATGTAGTAATTACCTTGAGTAATTGGGCTGAGGATATGATGTTGGGGTAATGGTGGCTGAAGTTGGCAATTTAGCTGATTTTTGCATAAATTTGGAAAAAAATCTTTTACAATCGGCTCAATACGTCCCGGCTGTTCTAATTTTAACTCAATACTGTCATGCAGCGTCCCCGCTA
>JANNFJ010000286.1:0-2000 GCA_031379725.1 Calothrix sp. OTE_75_metabat_31 | reverse complement strand
GTTATTATCGATAACGATAATTTCCCAGGTAAAGTTGTCGGTGCTGATTTGGTTTTGTAACCGATTGAGTAGTTCGGGTAAACGGCTTTCGCCGTTATATGTTGGGATAGCGATGGTAAAGTCTAGGCAGTCGCTCATATTCGGAAAGTATGGTTTAGTTGGATTGATTTTTGGTAGTTGGATTAAAATCAATCAAAAAGTCAAAAATGCACCCGATACCTTAATTCTCTTCTATGGACGCATTTTTATTATCAGTATTTGTATTGATTTTTTAGTTGTATTAGCTACTATCTTTATTAGTCGCATTCTTGAACTTTTATAGTTTGCATTTCCCGATAATAAAGCTTGAACAATTGCACATCATCGGGTTGTATTGAGTTTCTATGACAAACGTATCTAAATTTTTGTCGGGTACAACTATACCGTACTTAGACCCATGCGATCGCGTAATTTTTTTGTTAAGTTGAAAAATAATCAGACAATTTTTAGCTTTTTACTTTGTGCTTTTAATACATTAAATAAGTTATTAGAAACAACATTTGGTAAAAGTAAAATTATGGCAACTTTTAGCCAAAGTATAAGCATAAATTTGAGTCGTTGTAACCTTGAGGCATCGTAAATAAAGTATTTGCAAAGAAATTTAGCTGCGGTAAAAGCCTTTTTCCTACTGTAAGGCATTAGTAAAGCCCGACAAGATAGGTACTTGTATAAGTGAGCAAAACTAGCATATAAGACAGCTTTACTAATAGACTTTCTAACTTGATATGCGCGAGTAATAACTTCTAAACATGCTTTTTCTTGTCTATGTAAATTAGAAGAAATTGAATTTTCACTAATTCGATAGAGTATCTGCACTTTTGGAACAGCAACAAACTCATATTTATTTGCTAATCTTAACCACATATCCCAATCCTGGGCTGCTTTTAAGGATTCATCAAATCCTCCAAGGTCAATTAAAGCCTCTTTACATATCAAAGGATTAGAACCGTTTTCTAAAAAATTACTTATTAATAAATCATTGTAGACATCTCCATTCTTAATTGAATGCATCCCAGAAACAACAAAATCATTGTTTGTATCAATGTAATCAGTCCAGCTATAAGCGACGCTAGCTTTAGAATTTGCCTGTAAAGCTTCAAACTGGCTCATTAACTTATCATTAATCCAGATGTCGTCGGCATCTAAGAAAGTAATATACTTTCCAGTCGCATGGGATATTCCACGGTTACGACTTACGTTACTACCTGCATTTGGATAAGAAAGTAATTTTACACGCAAATCTTGAATTTGAGAAACAATAGTAGATGTAGAATCTTGCGAACCATCATTGATTACTATTAGTTCAAAATCTGTAAAAGTTTGATTTAAAACAGATGTCATAGAGCTAAGTATTGTCTTTTCACCATTATAAACTGGTATAATTACAGATATTTGTGCCATTCAGTGTATTTTGTTAATTAAATTTTTACTTAAAAATTAAGTTAAATATTTTTATTCAATAACTTGCCTGATAGATTGGTAATATAACGGTTGATACTGAAGATAGGACTCATCATACTACCTCGGTAAAACTCAATTTCAAAATTAGCAACGATATTATTTTTTAAATTATTTTTGTATTTGAAAGAATGTTGAACAAGACGGCGTAGATTACCAAAGAAAGTTCTAAACATAATAATTGGCTTGTGCCTTTTTCTAGCATTTATTAGACGCAGTTGACATATACATAAACCACAACCACGGGCTAAAGATTTTAAATAATCGACTTCAAAGCGCCATTTGGGAATTTGATGGTAAGTATGCATTGCAGGGTTATACCAAATCTCCCAACCAGCATTATGAATATAAAGTAAGGGTTCATAATCATCCCCTTGCACTAATAAACCGGGTAATTTACCAGTTAATATTGGTTTACTAGGAACGTTTTCACACCATGCTTTTTTACGAACTATTAAGCAAGCTGCTGGAGGAAGCCTTAAGTTATTAGCGTCAAACAATAA
>JANNFJ010000245.1:0-6979 GCA_031379725.1 Calothrix sp. OTE_75_metabat_31 | reverse complement strand
TGTAGCCTACACATCAAAAAAAAGCTACTGAAAGCCGAAATTTTACTACGGATACTCCAGAACGCACTCCAGAGGTACAATTATCCAGATATAGGGGTATTAACCTGAATAATCATGGAAAATAGTCAGAGAGTAGAGCCGGAGTTGCCGGAACCTGCTACTCCAGCACCTGAAGAGATAATAGTAAGGCCGAAGCATAACTCGCCGTGGGGTTTCTTCTTACGCTTAATTGCCTATCATCCTTGGCTATTAGTCGTAGCTTTACTTGCTGCGTTTGCTGGTAGTGCCGTAATATCACTCCATAGCTTGGGATTTGTCGGACGTGTCGAACAACAGTCACCCGCAACCCAAGAAGCCGAAGCCGAAGCCGAAGTCGAAGTAGTCGAACCAATTAGCCCACCTTCCGAAAATAATAGTGCGCTACCATTATGGATGGTAGTTGCGATCGCGCTGGGTTGTGCGGGTGGATGTCTATTAATTTTCCGCTTCCTCAATCGTGCTACGGTTCCTCACAAAAGCCTAAAACGAAACCGATACTTAGCACGTCTTGTCGAACGTGACCAACAACCACCACAACCTCGTGCATTCACTGAACCACGACCGCTCAAAAATTTTCCAGTTTTTGTGCCACCTCAACCGAGAATGCCGATTCCAAGTCCATACCGAAAAACAAAGGCTATAGTCACTATCTTGCCTCCAGCACCAAGCAAACCTTTGATTACTCGCAAAGAAAGCCTTGCGGATTCTTTAGATCTGCGTAAGGAAAGTTCTTTGTCTACTATCCTCCGCAAGAATTAACCATATATCCTGTTGAAATTTTCAATTTTCAGCCAAAATCTAATTTCGTATTAGCTATGTGCAAGTAAGAGACAAAACTCAAATACTTACCTTCAACCCGATTTCTGCAAAGAATCGGGTTTCTGCATTTTAGGTTTAATAATCTAAAATTCAAAAAAAAAAGACAGTAAATATACATTTTTTTGATTATTTCTCTAAAAATTTGTCAATAAATAAACTTGCCAGATTGGCAACTACTATGCAATTTCGTTAGTTAAATTGAATAAAGATAAACGACTTCAAGGGTGTTGTTGTCAGGGTGTCTTAATTACCAAATATTATTGCCAGATTTATTCTGGCAAGTCTTTATTCCTCTGTTAAAAGTATATCTATTGTCTGATTAAAAACATGAATAATTACCTATTAAAAAATTAAAGTTTAGTATTTGTCGTGCCAGAAATCAATCATGTTTAGATGTTGTCATTAACCCACAGATTAGCCCCCAGACAGCATCTAAACATAATTTCTGAACGCTTCAGCGGCAAATACAAAGAGTGGGAGTTGCAAGCGCTTGATATGCTGCCTCCCACTCTATTTTTTTTGGTAAAGCTAGAATTAAATTTAAGATAAATTTGGCTATTAATGTATTTACCTACAAATAATATCTCACAATAAATCATATTTGTAATCGAGATTACCCCTACTGACGTAGGTAGGGCTGATATACTAGCATCTAATAGTTATTATTTTGGATTCAATCAATTATTGATTTTCCATTTGGTAATATTACTGATTTGATTAAATAATTTGAGTGAAGCAATTATTTTGTTTTTGCTTAAATACCTCAATGGCAACTTACTAAAGAATAAATACCAATATTCTCTAGCTTTAATTTTTTAGAAGTTAGTCAACAATTGTTGTAGCTTCATATGTCATTAGGGTTGATATTAGTTTCTCAGATTATTGTTGATATCGTTTGTGTCAAAAAACGTTAATTAAATTACCAATACTATGGATTTAGAGTCTAGTAGTAACGCTGCAAACACCGAAGAAATAAATCAATTAATTAGGAAAAATATGTCTCTTCAGAATCAAACTAATAACTTTGACGAACTACTTGGACGATTGACTACATTTATGGAGCAATCACATAAAGAAGCTTCAGCTAGAATGACTCGTTTAGAAGAAGAACAATTAGCTGCTTCGGAAAGATTACAAAGAGTGGAAAGTGTAGTCGCAGAAAACGCAAATTCAATCAGAGAACTCAATTTAGCAGTCAATCAAATTTTCCAAGTTGTTGAACTTAACCAAAAGAACTTTGAGGTTGTTCAGCATAATTTTGAGATTATTGTCGCTCAAATCAAAGGTCTTCAGTCTGAAAACCGTAATATCCTCGACCACTTGTTTGGAATACAGGATGGGGAAGAGGGTTAGGAGTTAGGAGTTAGGAGTTAGGAGTTAGGAGTTAGGAGTAGGGGAGTAAGAGGAGGATAGAAAAAATTGCTTTATAACTCCTACTCCCTACTCTTAACAGCTAATAGCTAATAGCTAATAGCTAATAGCTAACAGCTAACTCCCTAACTCATACAAAAACTTCATGGCGACAGAATTAATTGCTGTTGAAGCGCCAAAAGAAGCATCGTGACAGCAGTTAGGTAAAATTTGTAATTGCGAATTGGGGATATGCTGACGCAGCTTTTCTCCATCGGTGGCTGGAAACCAACTATCCTGTTTTCCCCATAGAATCAAAGTCGGACAATTAATATTTTTGAGATTATTCTGAGTTTTCGTTAACCAGTTCGGTTGGTTCGATTGCGATCGCTCAATTTCGAGTGCAGCAATTTTTAACTCTTCGACAACCTTCGTGAGAGTACCGGGAAACTCAATATATGGATAGGTTATCCAATATACATCTTCCGGTGTTAATTTTGAAGGGTCGTAAAGTACCTTACGTCGTTCGATTGCCATAATTTCTCGAACTAGTGGTGCAAACCAAAACGAAAGACGCAAGGTATCGATAGTTTGGATTGCTTCTAAGGGTATTTGGGAAACTAATGACATTCCCCAATGCGGTAAACTCTGGGTAAAAATTGGGACGTTAACCACTATCAACCGTGCGATTAATTCGGGATTTTCCTCTGCCAAAGCAAGTGCAGTTAAAGCACCTAAAGACTCTGCCACAATAATCACAGGTTCATTGCACAAAGCCCGAATAATTCGACTTAGTTCGGTAACTTGGTGTCCTGCGTGTTCTCGACGGGATACAGGTTTTTCCGAAAAACCGTAACCTTTAGCATCAAAGCAAATAACTCGAAAGTATTTCGATAAAGGTTTGATACTATTGCGCCAATTATAGCTCCAACTACCCATACCATGTAATAAAAATAAAGGTTTACCCGTACCCACTTCGCCATAAGCTATTTTAACGGGATAACCATTTGCATCACTAATAGTTATACTTTGTCTTCCCTTGGGGAAATTTGCTAGCCACCAATCTTTCATTTTATATTTAATACTTCAGATTTTAGATTTTAGATTGAGCCATAGAATTGTGTGCCGAATATTTACAAAAATCAAGTTCATAAAAATTCAAAATACTGTATTAACCCAGGACTCTAAAATCTAAAATACTAAAATAAAGATTAACTAGCCACCAAATAAGAACGACCAGACTATTCTAATGAGAATAATTGGCAATGCCACCAATGCGATCGCAACCACCAATAATAATAGCAAAATCCCCACCACAAAGCGCCAGTCGGCTTTTTTTGCTTGTGAGGGAAACTTAAGATGTTCTTCAAGTAGCTTGATATTGAAGGTGTTAGCAGTCCAAGCAAAATCAAAAAAGTCTCCAATCAGCGGAACTGCCCCAATAACACCATCAATAATAATATTCAAAACCATTCTACTTAAAGTCGCTTGAGGGGCACCGAGTCGTGCTGCTTCAAGAACAATATAGGCAGAAAGCATTACCCCCAGGAAATCACCACCACCAGGAAGTAATCCAATAATTGGGTCGAGACCGATACCAACTTGCGTTCCAGGAATAACAATAGCTTTATCAAGCAAACGGGCAAATTGACGCAAGCGTTTTAAAGTGGGTGCTTTAGCGTCAGGCTCAATCGTCGAGAATGGAAGATTCGGTTGAGACATGGTGCGATAGCGATGCTCGTAAGGAGCGATCGCAACGAGTGGTGTGTTATCAAACAGCTACATATTTTACTACTATGTTCAGTTTTTTTAAGTTTTGTTTGATGCAAATTAAGGGAGTAGGGAGTGGGGAGTAGGGAGTAGGGAATGGGGGAGTGACCATACGTAGGGGCACGGCACTGCCGTGCCCTTTCAACCATCTATGCTTCAATTAGCACAAAAGAACCGTAATTAATCCTTTTTTACTCCCTACCTCCCCACCCCCCCAATACTACTTTTGTTAAGGATAGTCGAGGGTGCTAGAAACCCGGTATCTCCAAGATACCGGGTTTCTAATTTCTGCTTAACCGAGCCGTATTGCCTACCTCCCTACTCCCCTTCTTCCTAACCTCCCCACAAAACCTTCATCGAACGTCCAATATTGGCAGGTTGCATCGAATCAACTGCCGCAGTAGGTTCATAACCGCAATGCACCATGCAATCAGCACACTTAGGATTACCACTTGCACGTCCGTATTGACTCCAGTCGGTCTTATCAAGCAACTCTTGGAATGTATCGTAATATCCCTCATTGAGTAAATAACAGGGTTTTTGCCAGCCAAAAACGCTATAACTAGGGCTTCCCCAAGGAGTGCATTCGTACTCTTTTTCTCCCGTGAGGAAATCTAGGAACAGCGGACTATTATTAAAATCCCATTTTTTCTGCCCTGCTTTCTGCGGTGCTAGGACTTCACGGAATAAAGCCTTGGTTTGTTCCCGTTTGAGAAAATGGTCTTGGTCGGGTGCCCATTCATAATTGTAACCTGGGGAAATCGTCATCCCATCTACACCTAAGCTGCCAACGAAGTCGAAAAACTCGTGCATGTCTTGAGGCTTAGTGCCATCGAATACAGTAGTATTGGTCGCCACACGAAATCCTCGCGCTTTGGCAGCCCGAATTGCTTTCACCGCAGTATCAAAAACACCCTTCCTATCAACGCTTTTGTCGTGTAAATCGCGCATTCCATCCAGGTGAACTGTAAAGGTTAGATAAGGTGAAGGCTCAAATTTGGACAAACTTTTTTCTAACAGCAAACCATTGGTACACAGATAAATAAATTTTTTGCGTGCAATCAATCCCCGAACAATTTCATCGATTTGGGGATGTAGCAGTGGTTCTCCACCAGGAATAGAAACAACCGGGGCACCGCATTCTTCGGCTGCTTTGAAGCACTGTTCGGGGGTGAGGTTTTGCTTCAATATTTCGGCTGGATGTTGAATTTTGCCGCATCCTACACAGGCTAAATTACACCTGAATAACGGTTCCAACATTAATATTAGGGGAAAACGCTTACGTCCTCGGAGTCGTTGAGCAACTAGGTATTTACCGATTTCGATTGCTTGTGACAGATGGATTCCCATATTTACACTCCTCTACTGTTTATATATAAAACCACTACTCGAAATGTGAAAGCAAGAAAAGAACATTTGTTTTAATTTTTGCTTTGGTTCCCGTAGGATAAGCGTCCCGCTTGTCCGTCATACAAGTCTTGTTTATCTGCCATACAAGTCCCATTTGTCTGCCATACAAGTCCCGCTTGTCTACCATACAAGTCTCATTTGTCTGCCATACAAGTCTCATTTGTCTGCCATACAGATAGGACAGGCAGGATGCCTATCCTACGTGTTTTCGACTAACTTTGTATGCATACTGTTGCTCTTTTGTCAAACAATTGATATGATGCAAATTGCTAGTTGTAATTTAGTTGATATTTTGCAATCGCTCGTAATCTTCTGGAGTATCGACATCAATTGCACCTGCTGGAAAAGGAACACCGAAAACTAGGTGACTATATTTCCCAATAACCTGTTTTGCCCCTTTCTCCACATCTAAATTCATCAGTTCCGAAAATAACTCGCGGCTAAAAAGGGCAGGTACACCTAATGTCTGTGCGTATTCAGAAGCGATAATCGGGTTGCGGGTGGTATGGTAGGCGAACACAAGTTGATTGATAATGCGATCGCAAAACGGTTGATCGCAAAGTAGCAAGATTACTGCTTCTAAATTTTCACTGAGATTATTGACTGCATTGACACCAACTCGAATCGAAGCACCCATTCCTAAATACCAATCCTGATTTTCTACCACCACGACTGGAAGCTGACTTACCTCATTGCGTATTTGTTCAGCATGTGCCCCCAACACTACTACAATAGGTTCGCATTCCTGAGCGATCGCAACTTCTACCGTATGACATAATAAGCTACGACCCTTAAAGTATAACAATTGTTTCGGTGTACCCATGCGCGTTGATGCACCCGCTGCCAAAATAACTGCACCAATAGTTGGTTGTAAGTTCATAGTTTGAGATATCGGGCTATTATTAAGAAACCTCTTCTTTGCGCCTCTGCGCCTCTGCGTGATAAAATACAAAGCTTATTTATCTAAAAAAGTCTGTAACTGTGCATTTTGCACATCTGAAAAGTGATTGTGAATCGCTCCAATCCTATCTCTCAATAACCCACCTGAACGGTTAGCTAGAACTGCCTGAATTTCAGTGACAATAGAAAGCGCAACTTCCACAGGTGTTTCAGCCCCGATGTCAATACCTACGGGGGCATATAAACGGCTTAATTGTTCTTGAGTATAGACAGCCCCCTGTGAATGCAAATCTACAAGTAATTCTGTGGTTCGACTTTTGGGACCGAGGACACCTATATAGCGAACATCTGAAGGTAAAAGCATTTTCAGGTGTTCTCGGTCATGAAAGTAATTATGAGTCATTACCAACGCAACTGTACTTTTTTCGAGCGAAATGTGTTTGTGGGCAGCATCGGGGGCAGTATGAATGAGATTAGAAGTTGCGTTGAATCGTTTTTGAGTTAAATATGTCGGTCGGTGGTCAACTACGGTGACGTTCCAGCCTAAATCTTGGGCAAAACCTGCAACCGGGATAGCATCTTGTCCTGCACCAAAGATAATTAATGGTGTGGGTGGTTTGATAACTTCGATGAAAACTTCTACAAAGCCAGTTTCTAATTGATAAGTTGTAACAATTGACCGTTGTTTGTG
>JANNFJ010000219.1:0-1902 GCA_031379725.1 Calothrix sp. OTE_75_metabat_31 | reverse complement strand
CCTTCGGGCTTACATCTTGCTCGCTTAATATAGTACGCGAGCAAGATGCTCGCACTACACGCCGAAACAGGATGCTCCCCAGTAAAATCAGTCCTTGGGTCGAAAGAAAAAGGTATTAAAATCGAATAAACTCTCCATAAGTAATTTTCCTTTGTCAAATTAAAAACTAGTATTTTATGTCAAAAATTCTCATGGTCTAATAGATCCCCGACTTCTGCGAGAAGTCGGGGATCTGGGCCTCACGACTTGTCAAAATTAAGATTAAGGAATTAGAGGGACTACCGTGGCTCGTCAACTAATAAACAAAATAATCAAAATCCGGTTTGATGATAAACCGTTGATATTATTAGTAATGAGCCTTGGCTTAGTGCTAGTTTTTGGCATTAACTTTATTACAAACCTAAATAAAGTTAATCATTTAACAATAGCAGCCGGACCATCACGGGGGGAAAGCTATGCACTGAGTCAAGCGTTTGCGGCTAAAGTTGCTACCTGCACTCCCAAAATTAGACTTCATGTTTTAGAAACGCTAGGTGACGACCAGAATATTCGACTACTCGAAGCTAACAAAGTACAACTGGCAACAGCACCTATCAATAACTCGGTTTCACCTTCGGTTAAGTTGGTAACTTTGCTGTATTCAGATATGTTTCAGCTAGTAGTAACCGATAAATCGGGTATCAAAGTAATTTCAGACTTGAAGGGAAAGCGGATTGCCATAGCACCCCCCGAAAGTAGTCAAGATGATTTCTTTTGGTTATTGGCAAAGCACTACCGACTGAACAAGCAAGATTTAAACGTTGTCGTGATGAAAGGTGATGTCGCAGATGAAGCTTTTCGTAATAATCAAGTCGATGCTGTTTTTCGAGTCCGTCCCCCTGGAAATAAGCCAATTCAACAACTCGTGCAAGGCAGTAATGGACGCTTAATTCCCATTGAACAAGCTGCGGCAATTAAAATTAATTATCCACAATTTGAGTCAGCAAAGATTCCCAAAGGTGCTTATCAGGGAAATGTGGCAATTCCACCTGCAGATTTACCCACCGTTTCGATTCAGCGAATGTTGGTTGCTAATCCCCGTGTAGACTCAGAAGTTATTCGGGAATTAACTCGTATTTTATACGAACATCGCCAAGAATTAGCATCCCGGATGCCCCTAGCGACTCAAATGACCTCGCCAAATCAAGGCAGTGGTAGTATTTTACCACTGCATCCGGGAGCTTTAGCTTATTACGAGCGAGATAAACCTAGTTTTATCGAACAAAATTCCGGTGCGTTAGGATTCATTTTTACTGTTGTATTAACGATAGGGTCAGGGATTTGGCAGTTCAAAGACCAAGTTGAGCAAAAAAGAAAAAATCGAAGCGATCGCTATAACCAAAAGCTCGTTGCCATCATTAAAGACATTCAGCAATGCCCCGATTCGTTTAAGCTCGAAGAGTTGCGAGGACTATTATATGCTGAATTTGAAATTATAGTTAATGCTTTAGATAAAGACCAAATTACACCCGAAGCATTCCAATCGTTAAAATTCGCCTGGGAAGCCGCTATGTATGCCTTGCGCGACCGTGAGGTTTGGTTAGGTAATCATCGATTTAATGAAGTTCGCTCTTAAGCTACTAGTACAGTGCGGCGGAAATAAACCAACCATTTAGCTATCATTGCTAATTCGCTCTTTGGGAATTAGACATCTGGTAGAAATTAATTATGCGTTGCCCAAAAGCCTTGGTAGGGGCGCTCATGCTTGCGCCCTTACGTCATTTTTGGAGATGTCTATTAATTTAAATTAGTCGAGAAGCCTAGAATCCAGGTAACTTTACCTAACCCAGATTCTTTTCAATACTACTCGGTTAAGGATAGTCGAGGGGCTAGAAACCCGGTATCTCCAAGATACCGGGTTTC
>JANNFJ010000312.1:0-1531 GCA_031379725.1 Calothrix sp. OTE_75_metabat_31 | reverse complement strand
ACCACTTCGCTTCCCTCCTTCTTTAAGCGGTTTTTCAGCACTTTCCAGTAATTGCGAGCCGCCTGAAAATCCTTTTGCTGTGTCAGTGTCTGAATGATGTCCGTCACGGAAAAATACCAAATGTCTTTCTACCTAAAAGATACTCAGCGGGTTTCATATTTTTTTGGAAAAACTTACTCCCGTTGTCCGTTGCATACGGTGCTGTCCAGCCGCCATACTTAAACCCATTCGATGTATCCTCATCTGGTCCGCCCGGTGCTTGCATTACTCCGTCTAGGGTAAGCATTGTGATAACAATTATTTTTCTTGGCATGTTGTCCTAATTCTTAGTTATGATTAATATAATGGCATTACATTTATTCAGCTTAACTAAAAATCTGCGATGATTAGTTTGTGCATTTTCATCATTTTGGCGAAGGCACCGGGCTTTTTCATAAGCTCTCCCATGTTCACGGGGACGATTTGCCAGCTCAAACCATATTTGTCTTTGCACCAGCCACATTGCTCATTTTCGGGGTGGCTTGAGAGTTCTTTCCAGTAGTAGTCTATCTCTTCTTGGTCTATGCATGGTATCGAGAAAGATACTGATTCGTTAAACTTGAACTCATTTCCTGCATTAATTGCAATGTAGCGGTTGCCGCTCAGTTCATACTCGATTGATAGAGGTTTACCCGCCAAATTAAGCTGGAAGTCCGCCAGGCCCTCTTCGGCGCTCTTTGGGTAGTAGTCAGTAGTGATTATCTTGCTATCAGGAAATACCGATATGTAGAATTCAACGGCCTCTTGAGCATTGCCGTCAAACCATAAATTTGGTGTAATTGTCTTCATCGTATCCTCCTTAGTTATTCATACCACTGTACGCACTTTTTAATACCTATTTCGGCTCTCTATTCTAGCAGAGTACAGATAAAATGTTGCCTGAGGGATCTTCAAACCACGCTATATTTGGGCCATTTTTTGGATCATCATTGCGACAAATACCTTATTCATCCTGATCAAAACCATCGTATTTTTTTATTTTTATTCCCTTTTCAATGAGGTAGTCTACCGCGTCATCAATGTTATCTACTGGAAAGTTTAAAACAGTGAACGATGCCGGGGCGTGATCAGCTTTAGGATAAATCATTACTGAACCGCCCATTGCAAGCTTGAGCTCAATCATGCCCATCATTTCTTGTCCAATTTCTAAGCACAAAATATCTTGATAAAATTTTTTTGCTTCACCTACATCTTTGACCGAGAATCCACTAAACGCTTTACTGTCTTTAAACATAGTGTAACTCCTTATTTAAGTTGCTAGAAATTACATTATTGCACTGTTAAAGTGATACGTCTGTGTTATTTAACACACCAGCGCTTTAAACGATAGACTTGATAAATTATGGTCACACTACCATTGGGGATAGTCTAAGCACTGAAGAATTCTAAAAGAATAACCAAGCTTTTGCTAATGTTACTTTAAATCGTTTGGTGATTACTAGACCAAAATAGAGTAGAAATATATAACAGATACAAATTAGTGACAATAAAG
>JANNFJ010000182.1:0-4458 GCA_031379725.1 Calothrix sp. OTE_75_metabat_31 | reverse complement strand
AATTAGCCGAATAGTTTGATTTCCCGTTGTCCCTTTCTCGTAAGCAGGGTCTCCTAACGACCACAACAATTTAGTTACGACACTTTTTACTGTTGCAGGCGAAGGAATTGTTATAGAAAGTATGGGAACAACAGTACCCGTTTGTGTTTCATATCTTGGATATGAAAGAGCGTAACTTTTAATAATAGTTGTTTTACCTGTTCCAGTTTCTCCCTTTAAAAATAAACATTCAGGCTCGTCTTTTAAGTTAGAAAGACGCTGACAATCATCTATTGCTGACAAAATTTTCCTCATTCGAGGATAAGCGATATAAATGTTATTAACTATATATAGTCTTTCAGACAAATTCATTTCTAAAAAAGGTTTTTCATTAGAATGCATATTGATTTCTAGTTTAAGAAGGTAGACCAATACTAACATCCCATCCTGATAAATCTGGCGACCAAGAAGTATCTTTGGTCGTTTCATCAGAATTTTTATCTGAAACAGGATGATGGGCTTTTTTATTACGTTTTGATTTTGACTTAACTTGATTCTGAGGAGAAGCAGTAATTTGAGTGATATCTAAGTCTTTGTTTGAGTCATCAGTCACAGCTTTGTAATCCTCGCTTATGAAGGCACTACCAAGGTCAGAAACACCTGTTATTACATTCAACGAATTTGGTTCAGAATTCAAATTTGAAACATCGTTTGAATTGCTTATTAAATCATGCTCACTCTTGGATACATTTGATGATGACTCAAAATATCCTGTGTTAAACTCTTCTTTTCCTACACCTTTCCATCTAGCCATATTGACACGAGTTCTATTTCCAGATGTTAACTGCCATTCATGCTCTACTATTTCTTGAATTTTCTTTTTTGCTAAGGCAAGGGCAACAATATCTACTTTTTGATATTCGGCTGCCGCAAACTTTTTAATTACTTTATGTTGCCAGAGAGTTAGAGACTTTGTGTAATCAACTGCAATAGAAGGTATGGTAATAAAATTGTCCTCTTTTGGGTCAAATATATAGATATTTGACAAATCTAATGGGTCAATTTTTATTGTTGCTTTAACAGATGTGCCTATAATTGAATTTTTGCGTTTATCTTCCTTCTCATAATATGAGCGCAATCTCACTAGTTCAGGACTGTTATAATAAAGACCCTCATATTCGACCCCTCTTCTCGATATAATTCGTTTTTCGATTAATCCTAATAAAACTCTCAACTCCTTATTAGACGGTGGAAGCGCTACCGGGTAAGCTGTTATAGCTTTTGACCACACCTCTGAGCGAGGGCACTTAAACTCTGGATGAGAATCTTGATTATGAATATCGATGATAAATAAATGAATCATCTCTTGCAGGGCTGAAAAAGATACCACATCATTTTTTTTAGGGTCATAATCATAAGAGCAACAAAAAGTTGATAAAAAATTCCCTGGTTGACCAGCAAGAAGCTTAGTATTTAACATTCCAAAATATCTTTCAACTCCAGCCTTATACCAAGGCATTTTTGGGGGCGTATATTGAATGTGAATTTGTAGCTGTTGACAAGCATCTTGAAAATGATAACTATAAAACTCTTTTCCATTATCAACTACTAACGTTTCCATTAATCCATAAGCTGACCAGTTATTTTTCACACTTTTAAATCGAGATTGAACATAATCTTTAGGTCGGATTGCATTAAGCAAACATTGCATCACACTTAATGAACTAAAAGGTTCAAAACTTAGGTAATACCCGACAACCATACCAGAATATTTATCTACTGCGCTTGTAAGGGAAGGGACACCAATTGGTAGCCTTGTTTCATTATCAACAACAAAAAAAGGCAGTTTTGTATGGTCAATTTCTACTCTTTCTAAAGGTCGAGTACAGAGAGTTGGTTGTTGAACTGGTGCGTACATTTTTAAAGCAGTTCTTTTTCCATATCTCGCAACAGCTTTATCTACTACATCGAGCTTGAGAATAATCCGATATATGGATGAACGATGTGGAATTTGTAGTTGTTCAAGCCCTATCTCTGACCTTTGTTTATTTTCCTTATAAATCTGGAAAATTACTTCGTCATACACTGCATCTACGGTTGCCCTAGCTGGGTTAAGGTAAATTAATTTTATTGCTGATTCTATTATTTTATGAACTTCGGGAACAAGTTTTGGCTTACGGTTCCCCCTTGCTTTATAATTTGGAATTAATGAGCGAATATCTTTCCCTGAATTATCATAATCTCTCACCCAGCGATACAATGTAATATGAGAGGGTGGGTTAGCATCATTTATTTCTTGAGAAACTTGTTCAATTGATTGCAATAAAACTTCTTTGCTCCTTTGGCCAGGGATTTGTTTTAAAACTGCCAATACATATTTTTCTCTAATATAAGCTTTTGATTTCAAATCCGAGTCAATTTGAGTAAAATCTGCTGCATGATAAGATTTTTTTCTGGTGATACTAGTCGTGTTTCCAGACTGCTCAAATTCTAATTCATCCTTAAAAAAAAGTTGGATTAAAGTTTTTTCTGATATACTTGAAAATTGTTCACATACAATGTCACATATTTGAAACTCGTCACCGATTAAACGCTTTATAATTACGTATTCCCGACCTTTAAGCCAAAAATGTAGTCCTTTCTCGAATTTAACTTTACTCATATAGGTAACTCTAATATGTCGGATTGAGTTTGACTAATTTTAATCTGAGTTTTTAAACATATAGGCTTCATTAAGTCTGTTTCTAATACTCCCAATAGTATTAATTTAAATACGGTTTTTATAGTAAATTGTTGATTACCTAGTTGGCTTAGAGCATCTTCGACCGAAATTACAGTCTGCTTTTTAAAATAATTATGGCAATCAATATAAATTTGGGGGGTTAATGGTTCTGTAACATATTTATAAAGAAGTTTTAAATTATTTAAAAGTGGTTGAACTCGTATCATTGCATCTGTAACCACGATAAATTCCCAGCCGTAAGAGTTAAATATAGGAGTTACACATTTCCATAACGTTTGATTTTTTTCATGAAGCACCTTGCTTGCAGGTTTTACCTCTATAATTTGCTTTTGCTTAAGCCGTTCAACCAAGAAGTCTGGTGTATATCTTCTTTGTTTTAATTCCAAATTGTAAACTATTGTTAAAGGTTGGCTTTGGTACCTAACAACATCTGGGTCACACTCCAATAAGTACATGTAGTCTCTTTCAATCAAAGACTCATACCATTGGCTTGTTTGCATCTTATAACTGGAAAACAAACCAATATTTTTTCTGGTGCCAGAGTTTGTGACTTTTCTTGCTGGATGGTTCAAATGCTTTGTATCTTCTAGCATTTTGGCTTTCCTTGATACCCTACAAACAGGGTAGACCTTAATAGGGCTATTTCATTAATTACGCAACAAAATTTCATTAATTACGCATATATTTCATTTTATGCGCGAACCCACAAGTATAAATAGAGGCTGATTTGTCGCTCACTATTCAACCCAAAAGTATTTTATATTCTTTTGAGCGCACATTTTTAATTTAAATCAAAATAATATTTGTATACTTTTGTACTATAAGCAGAACCGAACATTTTGGTTGCAGTTAATATTACTTAATTACCTGCATTAATCAGAACATCAAAGGCACGACGTGCAGCCGATTCTGCTTTCTGGGAAGTCACTTTTTGATAGCGTAAAGTTGTTTGAATGCTCTCATGTCCCATTAATGCGCGTAATTCTTCAAGAGACACTAAACCTACGCGCTCAGTTGCATACGTGTGTCTTAAATCGTGGATGCGGACACCGTTTAGTTCCGGATAATTGTCGGTTATCTCTCGCCAATAGTCATGCAATGTATGATAGCTAATTTTACTGACTTTAAGGGTAACTGGGTGTTGTGCTGTGAACAAAGCGTTTGAACTTTGGTGCCTAGAGTAATTCAAATATTCCACCAGTGAATGAGCTGCACCATCACTGTAAAAACACCAACGTTGCTTGTTACCTTTACCCAACACTTGGAATTTCTGGTTTTCGATATCTATATCTTCTAAATTAAGCGCCAAAAGCTCGCTTATTCTGCATCCTGTCCGATGTAGTAAGTGAATTATCGCATTCAACCGCCTGTCTAATTTAACTGCCGAGTACAGTATATTTAATTGTGATTGTGTTAAATATCTTATCTTGTCGTCGGTTAAATGCTCCCCTTTCTCACGGTCAGGAAGACGCTGTTTTAACCCGCTTATCGGGTTGAATTTTATATAACCTTGAGATACTGCAAAATTCAGTAGACTTTGTAGTATCGCTTGATGCTTGTGGTGAGTTGTATATTTTAAGTGACTTAGACTATTTAGATACTCGACTAATGTTTGTTTACTGATAATTTCTATTGACCAACTTCCATACTCCGTAAGTATTGGCACAAGTGTAAGTTGGTAAGTTTCCCTAGTAGTTGGTGCTAAACCAGGGCGTGATAAAAATTCAGTCGCTACA
>JANNFJ010000168.1:0-4460 GCA_031379725.1 Calothrix sp. OTE_75_metabat_31 | reverse complement strand
GGTAGCGATACAAAAAGCGTTGATAAACTCAACGAAAAAGTCTATTCCCAACTATTTTTAACCCCCAATTCTGACCCTTGGTTAGGACTTTTACCTAGCGATACTTACAGTGCCATTGATAACGACGGTGTTCGCAATCCGTAGGATAGGCATCCTGCCTGTCTGTTGTAGGATAGGCATCCTGCCTATCCAATAAAATGGTCAGGCAAGATGCCTAACCTACGGATACCCGTTACACATGCAGCGGATATTTACTCCTAAGTAAAGCGCAAACTCCGACTGCAACAACTGCCCCAAAAGGAATCTGAGATTCAGGTACTTTCCTTTTTGGTGGTTCTGGTTTTATCGCTACATATTCATAAACAACCTCGACATTCGCACCTGCAAAAGTATTAAAAATTTGGGCAAGATTTCCCGCACCGGAACCATTTGATTTAGCAACAGCAGTAACTGGTAAAGTTAATTTATCCAAACCCACAAAAAAGTCAAATCCACTAATAAGATTAGTGGATGCAGTTTGACTGTTTGATAAATTATTAAAAGTTGCTCCAGATGCACCGCTAAAGTCAAGTTCACCATCATCGGCAGCAAATTGCTTCGTAATCGATGCAGTCGGTAAAGTAGTTAGTAAAATGCTATTATCGGGCTTGAGTAAACTAACCTCTGCAGCTAAGTTTGCTGTAATATTCGCTAATTTTGCATCGGTATTCTCCAGTTTGATAGAGCCTTTAACCTCAGACCCTAACTGTACAAACACGCTTTGCAATGTGCCTAAATCGGGGTTGAATTTGGGGATAGTGACGAATTTATCAAAGTTTGTTTTTTGAACGTCAACAGAACTTCCATATTTAACAGTAGTTAATGATGTTGCATTTGCAGTAGTTATTGGTGCTAAAACAGCAGCTAAGACTACTGCCAAAAACTGGATTTTGGGCAGAGGTGGATGCATATTACTCCCTTGTAATTTGTTTAATTTGATTTTGCTGATACACCCTTGACTAGAACATTAATCGGAATAGCATTACTAAGCAATATCACTTACCATCATTTGATGAAATCTTTATAAATTAACCATGTGAAGCCGTTAATTTTCCCTAATAGCTAATTAAGTAAAGGCTTTAAATAGTTGCTATTTAATTTTCATGAATATTAGATAAATTTTCATATTAGTAAATACACAAGCTAGAAAAGATTACTGACTTTATATCAGCTTGAAATTAAATACGGATAACTTTGTAAGTTCTTATTAAATTAATTCGGTATTTACTGAGAAATCATCCATAGGCAGTACATTGCTTTCCATCTGTAGATTGAAGAGTTTTATTTAGTGCAAGCTTAAAAATAAAAGTGATGATGGCAACGCACAGGCAACGCACAGGCAGGATGCCTATGCTACGGGATATCAAGCAAATTTTACTAACGAGGTTAAAAATGGACTTATCGAAAATTACAGAGCATTTACCGATTTACGCAGAAGGTATGGGTGGTTTAGAAGGTGCTTCTGACGTACATATCGGCAATGTAGACCATTTAGAAGGCAGCGACTATATTAAAATAACGAAACATAGTGCCCCCGATGGTTAACATCACTGGTTTCGGTGTCAGTTGGGTACGAGCAGTTGATGAGCTAGCTTTATACTTGAATATAACCGTAGATAAAGCGTTAGCCCAATTGATAAACGAGCAGCCTGCTGATGCTTGAATAATTGAAAGCCGACATTTAAAACCTAGTGGTGTGTCATTAATTTTGACTTTTTCGTGAGGGTCAGAATCTAATACTGCTCGGTTACAGCAATTTTTAGGTAATTAAACCACACCGTAGGGGCGCAAGGCATTGCGCCCTCTTAATTACGCCCTGATATACTATGCTTTATAAACCTGCAATCTGCTGTAAGCTAAAAATACGAAAATTCGTAGGTTGGGTGTAGCGCAGCGTAACCCAACATTCATCCCAAAAATGTTGGGTTACCCTTGCCCTTACGGGCACGCTACGCGAACGGGAACGCCAAGGGCGAACACTACGTTCCACCCAACCTACGCTCATTTTATTTTCTGGCTTATCCGAGCAGTATTGGGCTAGAATCCGGGTTTCTTTAACAATACCTTCGCCATTTTACGAGAAATAAAGGTTCCAGCCTTCACGGTAAATTAAGGGTTTTCGTTTTCTTGGCAAAACCATTCATCTGTATAAACATGGTACTGATTTTCCCGTAGGGGGTTTTATTTAGGTTCTTTGTCCCATAAGGGTTCCAAGCTTTTGCCGTCGGCTGAAAATAAAACCCTTATTTTTACAGGAATCGTGTGAGGAAAGCCGGGTTTTTGTGATACTTCGTTTTGGCGAAGGTATTGTTTAATAAATCCGGATTCTAACTCTTTCAAGAAGGTCAAAATTAATGAAATAACGTATTATTAGTTACCACCTCCACATGTATTTGATTTTACCATCCTCGCTCGGTACTAGTCCCAAATCTACAAAGCCGAATCAAAAATTTGTTGGGCTGTGACATTGAGTTGAGGAAAAGTAGGAGATACAATTGGAGTATTGCCCCTAAACATATTCATTTGGTATTCCCCATTAACTAACTGGCACACAAAAAAGGCAGGTTGTTTAGGGTCGCCAATAAAGTTGCGTCCACCTAATGCCGCATAATCAGCAATCCAAAACTCAGGAATACCCATCTCTTCATAATCAGCGAACTTTTTATAATAGTCATCACGCCAATTAGTTGAAACAACTTCAACCACTAAGGGAATAGACGCAGCTTGAGAAACAGTTGACTCTTTTTCCCATAACGGTTCATTTTTAAGATTGTTACGATTTATTAACAAAATATCTGGTGAATAGCCTGACTCCTGCTCCGCTGGTTTAACAAGTGCAGTTTTAGGGATATGGTAAGGCAAGTTGAGTCGGTCAAACTCCACAGTTATTTTACGTGCTAAGAATCCAACAACATTTTCATGCTTACCAGTTGGTTGAGCCATCTCGACAATTACTCCATTATGCAGTTCGTAGCATCCACCTTCCGGTCGCCATGCTGTAAATTCTTCAAAGGTTACTGTTTTGAGTACAATTGGTGCAGTAGTCATAAGGTTTAATCAAATAATATTTACTTAATATAATGTTAACCTCAATCATTTTTCATGAACCAGCCAACTTTCTCAGTTTACCAATTAATAGATGAGAAAAGCCAGCATCGAATTAAGATGCTGTTTTAATTTAGCTATCTGCATGTTGTGCTTGTCTCACCTTCATTATTTCCTCACCCACTAAATTGTTAATTTCCGAAACAATAGTACAATGCTGTAACTTTATACCCAAAGCATCTGCCACTTCTATTACTGTATCAAAGCTAGCATTCTGATAATTATTCTTCTCGTAGCTTCTAATGTTTTCCTCAGTAACATTTATGATTATTGCTAGTTCTTTCTCAGTAATATTTTTAGCAATTCTCACTTTAATTAAAATATCACTAATATCATCTAAGCGCACGTTGCTAGTTGATATAATTAAAGGAGTTTCTGGATTGTGGCTAACCAGATTTTCATATTCGACAATTTCATTTAATAAACTTTTGATTTGAGCAAAGTAAGAATCAATGATTAACTGACACCCTTCAGGGTCTTTTTGTTTTTTGCTTTCATTTTGATGTAAGCTAATAATCGCTTGCTGGAATTTATCGACCCAAGATTTAGTAACATGATATTGATGTTCATTTTTAATCATAAGTCCCACTCCAGTAAATTTATAGCAATAATACCTTTACGATTTTGTTCTCTATCTTGTTGAAAAAATTCAATTGACATTATAGACTCATCTACAAGCTGGTCAGATGGATATATTTCACCTCCATACTTAGCCATAAATTTTTAATATTTTTATTGAACTTTATAATAGTAAGGACTGTTGTTTTGTAAAATTACTTATGTACGATTATCCTTGTTCTATTTAAGATTGCTGTATTGTATGTCAAACAGACAAAGTGATAAAAACTTGTTGCAGAAGTGGATTGTCGCCAACACTGCTGGTTTTATAATAGGCGGTACTTTTTTTATTCTTTTTAATCACTATATTAACTTTGCAAATAATGTCTATAAACCCGATGAAATTTATTTTTACTTTGCAAGTCTTGCCATACCATCTATTCTGACTGGAATATTTCAATGGTTAGTAATAAAAACTAAAATACCCAGAATTAGTATTTGGTGGACACTAACTAATATTCCCGGTTTATACGTAGGTTTAAATATCACATGGATTACTTTTGTTCTTGCATTAATAATTCATAAATTACCTATCGTAACTAATTTTCATGAAACTGCTAGTAAATTACTGGGTTATAATGTTTACTATTTTCTATATGATACTTTAACAGTTAGTTTACTTGGCTTGTTTGGGGGCGCGGCAGGAGGACTTCTGTCTGGAATTACTCAAGTTTTACTACTTAAAAAGCAAATTCATT
>JANNFJ010000145.1:0-3646 GCA_031379725.1 Calothrix sp. OTE_75_metabat_31 | reverse complement strand
GCTTCGGTAATTTCGAGTAAAAAACGAGCGCGATTTTCTGGTGAACCGCCGTATTTGTCGGTACGATGGTTAGTACCATCGCGGAGAAACTGGTCAATTAAGTAACCATTGGCAGAGTGAATTTCCACTCCATCAAATCCGGCAGCTAAAGCATTTTCTGCACCTTGCCGATATTGTTCGACAACAGTCGCAATTTCGTCAGTTTCTAAAGCACGAGGTGTAACGTAGGGCTTCATTCCCTCAAAAGTCAGTATCTCACCTTTGGGTGCGATCGCCGAAGGGGCAACAGGCAATTGTCCATTCAGCTGAAAATCCGGGTGCGAAATCCGTCCTGTAAACCACAACTGCAAGAAAATCCTGCCACCAGCTTCATGTACCGCATCGGTGACAAGCTTCCAGCCTGCAACCTGTGCGGCTGAATGAATTCCTGGTGTATGCGGATACCCCTGCCCTGCTACTGTAACTTGGGTCGCTTCAGCAATAATCAGCCCTGCCGATGCGCGTTGTACGTAATATTCCACATTCATCTGGTTTGGAACATTACCTTCGCCAGCCCGCTGTCTAGTCAAAGGTGCCATGACGAGTCGGTTCGGCAATTCCAAATTACCCAGCTTATAGGGAGAAAATAAATTCATGTCAGTATTCATTGGTAAGATCCCACTATTAATGCTACAAATACTGTGATAAAGTCTTAGTCAAGGTTGTTTTAGGCACTGCACCTACAACCGTATCTACCTGCCGACCGCCTTTAAAAACCATTAGTGTGGGAATACTGCGAATTCCGTAATGGCTGGCAACCGTCGGATTTTGATCGGTGTTCAACTTAACTACTTTCAATAAACCTTCATACTCAGTAGCAACCTCATCTACCACTGGTGTCACCATTCGACAAGGACCGCACCAAGGTGCCCAAAAGTCTACTAAAACGGGTGTTTCACTTTCGAGTACTTCCTGCTTGAATGTGGCTTCTGTCACATTTGTAACGGATGACATATTCGCCCTCCCTGTAAGATTCGTTAGTTCGATAAAATCGAATAAATAAAATATAGTCCTTTTTAGCTGATAATGCAAGTATGAGATTCCTATATCACCCAAACCCAAAAGATATATCGTTGGCAGGAGTATTGTATGCTTTAGGCGACCCCGTGCGGCTAGAGATAGTGAGGCTGTTAGCGACAAAGGGGGAACAGTGTTGTGCTTCCTTTGATTTTGCGATCGCCAAGTCCACCATGTCCAACCACTTTAAAATTTTGCGAGAGTCGGGCGTAGTGTTGACGCGCAAAGAAGGAACGCAGCACATTAACATCCTGCGACGGGAGGAATTAGAATCACTTTTTCCAGGTTTGCTTGATGCAGTATTGCATTCAGCCCAACCTTTGCCGATTTGTGCCGTAGTTCAAGAGGTTGCTGTTGCTGCGAATAATTAATCAGAGATTTTTAAACGGCAAGAAGAGAAGTTTTTCTCTGTAATTTACTTTGGGCTGACGTATAAAAAACAGTAATTTTTCCGTAGGGGCGGGGTCACCCCGCCCTTGTAATGTGTTTTTATTGAGAGATTCACTACAAACTCTTTATAATTTGAATCAGCCGTAAGGTAGGGTATTGACTTTGTGGTTTTTTTGGGCTAAAAGTTCATACAGTTTTTGTGTTCTTTCAGCTCAACTTTGACGGCAGAGCGATCGCTTAAGTGGTTGGTTGTGATTTAGCTCCCAAATCAAGGTGTGATCGCTTAAAAATATGCGATACGCAGTAATAAAGAGTGATAATTAATAAAGTACCTAAGTAGAGGGCTTTAGATAATGGATGCAACCGATTTACAAGCATTGGTCGAAAGCGAAGCTAAGTTTCGGCAGTTCGCAGATAATGCTCTTATTGTATTTTGGGTGTGTGAACCGGATGCTAGTAAGTTTCATTACATCAGCCCTGGGTACGAAAAAATTTGGGGTAGAAGTTGTGCCCAAATTTATGAAAACCCTCGTTCATTCCTCGAATCAGTCCATCCTGACGATTTAGAAAGGGTAGTTGCTGCTGCTACGGGCGCTCAAGCCTGCAATATGAACGAAGACTATCGCATCATCCGTGCTGACGGGCAAGTTCGTTGGGTAAATGACCGCACTTTTCCCATATATGACGAGCAGGGTAAGTTGTATCGGATGGTAGGGATTGCCTACGACATTAGCGATCGCAAGGAAACCGAACTTTCTTTACGCGATACCGAAACGAAGTTTTACCAGTTTGCCAATAATGCTGACATTGTATTTTGGGTCTGCGAACCCGATGCAAGTAAATTTTATTACGTTAGTCCCGGTTATGAGAAAATTTGGGGCAAAAGTTGTGCAGAAATTTATGAAAATCCTCGTTCGTTCCTTGAATCAGTCCATCCCGATGATTTCCAACGGGTAATTGCTGCTGCCACAGGCGCTCAGGCTTGTAACATGAACGAAGACTATCGAATTATCCGTGCCGACGGGCAAGTTCGTTGGGTAAATGACCGTACTTTTGGGGTGCATAACGAGCAGGGTAAGTTGTATCGGATGGTGGGTATCGCCGAGGATATTACCTGGCGTAAAGAGGCAGAAAATGCAGTATATCAAATACAGAAGGAACGTTTACTAAATCAAATTACTCAAGCGATTCGTAATTCTCTAGATTTACAAACAATTTTTAGGACGGCAACCCAGGAAATTAGTAAACTGTTGCAAGTTGACCGGGCTGAAATTGCCCAATATTTACCCGAACAAAAAATTTGGTTAATCGTTGCCGACCATTGTCGCCGTCCGAATTTACCGACTTCTTTGGGTTTGAAAATACCCGACGAAGGAAATCCTGTTGCGGCTCGACTCAAAAAACTAGAAGTAATTCAAATTGAAGACACCAGAACATTGACCGACGAAGCGAATAAAGCTATTGCGGCGATTTTTTCTGGTGCTTGGCTCTTAGTTCCCATACCTGGGCGCTCCCAACTCTGGGGAAGCATTACCTTGTCAATCGAAGGTTGCGCCCACGATTGGAGCGAAGAAGAGGTTAAATTAACTTGTGCTGTCGTTGACCAACTAGCGATCGCAATCGAACAATCGCAACTTTATCACCAAATTCAGCAATTAGCAGAACAAGAAATTTATAAGACATTGCAACGCGAACGCGAATTAAGCGATGCTAAATCAAATTTTATTACTACAACTTCGCATGAAATTCGCACACCGCTAGCAACAATTCAGTCTTCGCTTGATATGTTGCAGCATTATGCTGACCGTCTTGACGACGATAAAAAACAAGGACATTTCCGAAAAATTGAGAATGCCGTACAACGTATTAAACAAATTGTCCAAGATACGCTTTTATTATCGGAAGGCGAAGCAGGTACGCTGCAATTTGAACCGAAATTAGTTGATGTGGTGCAGTTATGTAAAGGGATTATTGAAGAAATTACAGATAATAAAACTCGCATTGTCTTTACAACTAATAAAGATAAAGTCCAAGTAGAGCTTGATTCTAAGCTCATAAGTTATATCATTAACAACTTACTGGAAAATGCGCTGAAATATTCCCCCCAAAATACAACAGTTAAATTTGACCTTAACTGCGCTCAGGCTGTAACATTGAGTATTCAAGACCAAGGTATCGGTATTCCTCAAGAAAATTTACC
>JANNFJ010000115.1:0-2313 GCA_031379725.1 Calothrix sp. OTE_75_metabat_31 | reverse complement strand
ATTTGGCTGTGCAGGATGTATTCGTTACGAACTGTGTCTAAAGCCATTGCAGATTCAAAGTTATTTGTCAATCTCTGGAGCGAATTTGTTGAATTGTTGGTTGTGTAAAACTTTTTGGCTTGAATTAAAGCAAGGCTGTTTTTATCCAACTTAGCATCAGTCCGGTAAAGTTGCGCTATTCGATTCCAAATTGCTGCATCGGTAATTTCTGGAATCGTATTCCTATTTCCAGGTACTGCCCCAATACGTGATACTACTGGCATTTCAACTCGACTCTTGGTGACAGCGACATTACCTGCAACTATTGCACTTGTGGATGGGTTCGTGTTACTGGAATTTCCAAGCCTAGTATTCATTCTCATGCCAAGTTTATTTAAATCACCTGTCCATTGAGTTTGGATTGCTTGAATGCGATCGCTATGATATTTTCGCAGGTACGTTTCCCATTCTCTACCAGTCCGTTGGTTCAATTCTCGCACAGCTATTTGGGAAAGTTGTAACTGCTTCAAAAATGCCTGGGGTGCATACAATCCCGGTATGGCATCAATGGGACGACCATTTGCATCTAAAATATAGTGAATGCTGTTACCTGTAATCGTCCGTTCGAGTTTGCGACCGTCACCGAAATCGATGGTGATTTTTGGTGCAGGACGTACTGATTGCCAGTGCAAAATATATTTATCTCGCAGTTCTTTGGAAATTGCCGCGTTGGGATATAGTGCAACTCGGAAAAAACGACTATTTGCACAACTTAGGTCTTGGTCGAGTTTACCAAGGAGTCGTAATGATAAAATTGGTTTGCCGCTAGCTTTAGCAGCAGCTTTGGCTTGTTCTAAGTCTGTATACCAATATAACTGGGAAGCATAACAATCGCGTTGTCCGCATAACGTATCTAATGCTGTACGCAGTTCCAAGGAAGGGTTTTTCAATTCGTTGGCATGGATTTTGAGGAATGTTTCCAAACCTTTTGATCCTTGGTTACGGAATGCAGTCACTTCTTGGGTTAGTTTGCTGTTTTGTGGTAGAGGAGTTTTTGCATCAACTGTTTGAGATATGCCAAAGCTAATTAAAGTTATTGCAGGGAGAATCGCTTTACTAATTGTTTTCAATTGCATAGATAATATAAAGTTTAGAGAAAAATAACAATAATTGCTTTGCATCTGGGTCAAATCAATTAAAGATGACTACATATTCATATGAAGACTTTACGCAAAAAAGGTTTCTATTCTCATCACCTGTCAAAAGTCAAGCTACCACAGACAAAAATACTAGTTTTTTCAATACTCAATCTTTATTGAATATTTGATCAAATATAAGTTATATTAATAACTGGTTTTGTTAATAGAATACCGGATAGAGTTAAGCTGAATTTTGTTGGTATTTTAAACAATGCAAGTTTAAAGCACTAATATTGAGCATCGCTTGCCTTGGTATTCAGTTACTAGCAAGGTGATTATGTCCATAAGTTATACATATTTGTGTATGAAGACTTATGGAAGTGTGGCAAATAATTCCCAAATCGAGCGATATTAAGGTTCAAACAGATGCGGAAGAATGGCAAGCTGAGTCAAAATCAGGGGTGCAATCTCAAATGGAAACTCGGCGATAAGCATACACGAGTTTGGACAATTTCATCGTTTTTGGCAACATCCGAGTCGTTAATTGTCAAAGAAGATGGTGCGATACCCGTATGTCTACCATCTAAGATGGTATCGCAATTGCAGTAGTATCAACCTAAATGTCCATTAGCGCAAATAAACATAATTTGCATCTATCTACGGTAGGATTTATGTAGATATTCCTTGATAACTCAATTTTTTCGTAGTATAAATAGTTTATGGGAAAGGATAAAGTGAAATGTCGTGTCTGTAAAAATTTGAGTTTTTCTTGATAACGTGATTTTAATATTTAAGTAATTATCTGAGGCTAAATATATGTAAAGCTGAATGTCGTGTTGCTTTGTTGATGTCAAAGCGATGGTTTTTTGGACGAGAAGTGTCTAAATTTTACTTAAAAATGCAGTTAACTGTCTGTTAAAAATTGATTCAATAAGGGCAAAATAATGGGAATTCCTAACGCATCTTTCACAGCTACTAATAAAGCGTTTAACGTTACTGGTTACGAGAAAATTGAGTTTAGTTTAGAGTATGTGAATGGGGTATTTGATATAAAAAATACCGAGATTGCCGATAGCTACACTAAGTACGGACGCTGTTTGGCAGTAGTTGATGCCAACGTTAATCGCTTGTATGGGGAGCAAATTCGCTCTTATTTCCGCTATTACGACATCAATTTAGAAGTGTTTGCTGTCAC
>JANNFJ010000108.1:0-2123 GCA_031379725.1 Calothrix sp. OTE_75_metabat_31 | reverse complement strand
AAGAATCTGGTGATTTACTGGAATTTCTCACCCAAAAATTACAGCAATCCCTACCTAAAAACACCCAAATTAAGCGGGGTGGATTTTTTGGTACGGGTGTAATTCAACAAATTACTATTTGTTTTGACGAAAACTATTACCAAATCAGCCGGGAACGTTATGGTTCCTTCACTGCCAAAGTAATCAAAGTTGTGCGTGGTGTTGTTATCAAAACAACTGATATTTCAATGGAACAATGGAATGACGAACTGGCATTGGAACTATCCCGACAAGCACAACGTAGTGCCCAGATGCGAGATGCCCTAAGTAAATTTGTGATTGGGTAAATAATTTATGGGGCTATTTGCACGTTTATTTAAAGCTAGTGCTAGAGCTATAACTAAGCTAGCTGCGTCTAGAAAGAGTCAGCAACCAGTAATAAAAAATCTAGAACAAAAAAATACTTATTCAAAATCATCACAACCAGTTAATATCCCTGACAAAGCTAGGCATCGCATCAACTCACAAAAACAAGTCGGGAAAAATTTCTTTACCAGCGACTTAACTTGTAATGAATACCTACTTACTCGTGAAGCGGGTTGCGAACCGATTGGGGTAGTGATGGGTACTTGCTTTTACAAAGTTGGTTTTTTTGGATATTTTCGCGGCTATCAGAAATTTACTGGAGAATTGGCAGCATTGACCCAAGCACAGCTAGCAGTCAGAGAATTAGCTGTAAGTAGGATGCAGCAAGAAGCTGCCATGTTAGGGGCACAAGGCATTATTGGAGTTCGTTTGAAAAAGAGTCGTTCAGGTTGGGGAATTGGAATGGTGGAATTTACTGCCATTGGTACTGCTATTCGCATACCGGGTCGTCCAGTGACATCAAAGCCTTTTACCAGCGACCTTTCCGGACAAGAATTTTGGCAACTTCAACAAGCTGGATACTATCCCAAAGGATTGGTATTTGGGGCTTGTTCTTATTATGTTCATAGCTCTAGCAAAACCCGAATGTTGATGAATCAATCTGCTTGGAATCGTTTATTTGGTCAAGGACGACGCAACCAAGAGTTGACGCAATTTACCCAGGGTTTTCAAGATGCGCGGGAACTTGCTTTGATGCGGTTGACAGAAGATATTCGTCAGTTGGGAGCAGTAGGTGCAGTCGGGATGGACATTCAAACTAGCGAAGAAGCCATTAACTATCAGCCTTGGTCATTTTTGGGTTGCTTCATTCAGCTATTTTTTGTCGGTTTGTTTATTACTCCCTTTGGATTAATGATTAATGGTAATGCTACGGGATTTGCTCTTTTGCCATTTATTATTCCTGCTGTGTTTATTATGTCATTGGTTAATAACTTCCGAAATGCAGGCCCATTTCGTGACCTGTTAACTAATTTTGTTGCCATTGGTACTGCAATTGTTGAAGACCAAATCCCAGTTCAAAATCAAGCTAGCAAAACTTTAATGTTCTACCCACTTTCTAAGTAAATAAAATTTTATGACAAATCAAACCCCCAAACCCGGAAATAATCCCCCAATTGCCAACGATTTACCCGAACATGCTCGTGAACGCTTATCGATGATGCAGCAAGGTGGTAGTCAGCAGAAATTATTTACCAGCGACCTTTCGGTAAATGAGTTTTTGTTGGTAAAGGAAGCAGGTTTTGAGCCATTGGGGTTAGTCGTCGGTTGTTCGATGTATCATATTGGTTTTCAATGGGCAGGTGTTAACCAAAACATGGAAATGACAGTCCTATCGCAAGCAATGTATCATGCCCGTGAATTGGCAATGAGTCGGATGCAAGAAGAAGCCGAAGCATTAGGTGCTGATGGAATTGTGGGGGTGCGTCTGACTGCAAAACACATGACTTGGGAACCGAATATGGCGGAGTTTGTCGCAATTGGTACAGCAGTTAAGGCACGAGATAGCGCTATTTCTTACCGGACATTTAAGGGAAAACCTTTTACCAGCGACCTTTCTGGACAGGATTTTTGGACGCTATTACGGGCAGGTTATCGTCCCTTGGGTTTAGTTATGGGTAATTGCGTTTACCATGTTGCTTTCCAGGGATTAGGACAATGGTTTAGAACCATCGGCAAAAATGTCGAAATGACCAATTTTACTCAAGCTTTGTATGATG
>JANNFJ010000083.1:0-2205 GCA_031379725.1 Calothrix sp. OTE_75_metabat_31 | reverse complement strand
CTCGTAGAGACGTTACATGTAACGTCTCTACATTCTTTTCCACAAATATCTAATAGACATCTGGGAGAAATTAATTATGCGGTGTCCGAAAGCTTTAGTAGGGGCGCAAGGCATTGCGCCCTTATTTCATTTTTGGAGATGTCTAATATTTAGCCAATTGCTATTCATAGTTACAATTATTTCAAGGCAAGTAAGATTACTTTATCGTTTTTAAGTAATATTGAAACTTAATTGCATCCGATATTGTCAAGTTTTATTAAGTTGGGCAACACTAGGCATAAAAACTAACTCTTTATCGTAGGAGGCTATAGCAGTGGGTTTGCTTGTATGACTTTATTGGAATTATTCGGGGTGTGGATTATGGTATTAATTCGTGACGTTGTAAAACAAGTCCTGGGGACAGGTTATCTAACAGTGGCTGAGGAAGACCAGTTACGCAGTCTTTTAAGAACCAAGTACGATGCCGAAGATTTAAATGCGTTTATGGCTTTGCAAGAAGCTGCAATGGATGGTTTAATTAGGCAAGAATCAAGGCAATTAAAAGTCTAGGAGTAGTTTTTATTTGTTAATCGTTTACTATTTGGGTATTTTGTAGAGCGGGTAAAGAAAGATTACTGCCCTCTTTATAAATGAAAGAAGCATAGCTAATTTTGTATAAGTTTTTGTATAATAACTATTGGACTATAAGCTTCAGTCTGATAGCTATTGTTGGAATATATTAAAACTATTATTTAATTTTTCAATAGATACGTAGGGTGCGCTTCTTCGACAGCGTAACGCACCGAATCCTTAAAAATGGTGCGTTACGACTTGCGTCTAACGCACCCTACAATACCTAACTATTAGACTATAAGCTTCAGTCTGATAGCTATTGTTGAAATGTATTAAAACTACTATTTAATTTTTCAATAGATACGTAGGGTGCGTTAGTTTTCTTCGTAACGCACCCTACACCAACATATTCAATTAGAATTAGCATAAATTGCTAACTGCGCTCGATTCTTGATATTAAGACGATGAAAAATGCTATTTACGTGGGTTTTCACGGTACTTTCCGATATAAATAATTCCTTCGCAATTTCTTGGTTAGTTGCCCCAACTCCAACTAAACGTGCAACATCTAATTCCCTTGGTGTTAGTTCTGCCAATGTAATAGGGATTTGTGGTGTGTTAGGTTGTGCTGTTTGATTAATGACTCGTTCTAAAAGACCCGGTGCAAGCTGCGAGTATCCCGAATTAATACAGCGAATTGCTTCGACAAGTTGTTCCGATGGCATATCCTTGAGTAAATAACCCTTGGCACCAGCACGAATTGCGTCACCGACATCACGGTCTTCGTCGTAGGTACTCAATACTAGAACCTTGATATTCAAGAAGCGATCGCAAATAATTTTAGTAGCAGTACTGCCGTTCATTACAGGCATTCGCAAGTCCATTAATACTATATCTGGCTGTAAAATTTCAACTTGGGAAATTGCCTCCTCCCCATTCTCTGCCATGCCGACGATTTCGAGGTCAGCTTCTAAACTTAACATTGCTTTTAGTCCCTGGCGAACTAAACTTTGGTCATCTACAAGTAGTAAGCGAATCATAAATATATGTCCACGGGAATTATATATAAATGCAAAAGCAGGATGCTGATGCTATGGATATTGAGATACTTTCAAACGTTTAGCCCCTTGACAATTTGACGTACTTCATGCATGACAGTACCGCTCAATTGATAGGCTTCACCTAATGATTGTTGCGCTTGTTTGGGATTGATTTGCCAAAGCTTTTGTGCAACTTGTAACTGGATATGTAAAGCTGCTATCGATTGTCCTAGTTCGTGATTTTTCTCTTGTAATAATGCATAATTTTGTAATTGTTTGTCAATTATGATTAATTGATGATGATTTTGGCGATTTATATGTATAATTTTCAGCAATTGCCAAACGAGCATTAAAAAAATAGCTGACACAACAACAAGCACCATATGTTTCACATTTGAATAACAGCAAATTGGTGAAATAATCGACAGTTACGTTTCACCTGCTTTATTCATAACTCTAATTAACCTGCTTGGCTATCTGTTTATTAATTTTTCCAACTTTAGTTTGACTTGAGTAGTTATCGGTTACACAAGCTTAGAATTATTTGAGTAATACTAAAGTAGGAGTAATCTACAATAAATCAAAAGGTTGCCATTCGCCAATGCTAACCGTC
>JANNFJ010000053.1:0-5164 GCA_031379725.1 Calothrix sp. OTE_75_metabat_31 | reverse complement strand
TGACCACCAACCATTGACCACTGACCAATTACTATTGACCACCAACCATTGACCACTGACCAATTACCATTGACCACTGACCACCAACCAATAACCAATGACCATTGACCACTGACCAATAAATAATGGACCCTTACCACTACATTAGCGAGTAATCCACACCTCCAGGGGAGCAGTCATCGCGTTAGTATGTATTACAGTTAACGGCATTAATTTCAGGCAACAGTTGCTATGGACATTTACCCCATCAAGGCTGTTCAAGCCTCGTACTACGGCGATAACTCATACCGCACGCCGCCTCCAGATTTACCTTCGCTTTTGCTGAAGGAACGTATTGTTTACCTCGGTATGCCCTTAGTGCCTGCTGTCACAGAGCTAATTGTAGCCGAACTGCTATTTTTGCAGTCTGACGACCCCGAAAAACCTATTAAAATCTATATCAACTCGACTGGTACTTCTGGTTACAATGGCGACCCTGTTGGTTTTGAAACCGAAGCGTTTGCTATTTATGACACAATGAAGTACATAAAACCACCTATCCACACCATTTGTATTGGTTCGGCGATGGGTATGGCAGCAATGCTTTTAAGTGCCGGGACAAAAGGTTGTCGCGCTAGCTTGCCGCACACCACGATTGTATTGCACCAACCGAAGAGTTACGCTCAAGGTCAAGCAACTGACATTCAAATCCGCGCTAAGGAAGTATTGGCAAACAAAGCCACAATGCTTGATATTCTCGCCCAAACCACCGGGCAAGATCAGGCGAAAGTCGAAAAGGATATGGATCGCCTTTTCTATATGACACCGCATCAAGCTGTGGAATACGGATTAATCGACCGAGTTTTTGAGAAAGAAGAACTCGCTAATCCCCCAATTCCCGCAAGCGTCCTTTAAATTGTCAGTAGTCAGTAGTCAATAATCAGTAGTTAATTGTCTTTTGTCAGTAGTCAGTTGTCCTTTGCTTTTCCCACTGACTACTGACCACTGACTACTAACCACCAACCACTGACCACTGACCACTAACTACTAACTATTAACTATTGAAAAATTGGAGTTACAAAAATGCCTATAGGCGTTCCAAAGGTTCCCTACCGGATGCCAGGGGAACAGTATACACAGTGGGTTGATATTTATAATCGACTGTACCGCGATCGCATTATTTTCTTGCCCCGCGAAATCGATGACGAAATTGCTAACCAAATTGTGGCAGTAATGTTATATCTCGATTCCGAAGACCCCGGCAAGGATATCTTTTTATACATCAACTCTCCCGGTGGGATGGTAACATCGGGTCTGATGATTTACGACACCATGCAGCATATCAAATCGGATGTGGTGACAATTTGTGTCGGTTTAGCTGCTTCGATGGGTTCGTTTTTGCTTGCTGGTGGAACCAAATGTAAGCGTTTGGCGTTGCCCCACTCGCGGATCATGATTCACCAACCTTCGGGTGGTACTCGCGGACAAGCAACCGATATCGAAATCGAAGCGCGAGAAATTCTCCGCATTCGCCACCAGCTTAATGGTATTTACGCTACCAATACTGGGCAGACCATACAAAAGATCGAAAAAGACATGGATCGTGACTTTTTCATGTCCGCCCAAGAAGCCAAAGAATACGGTTTGATTGACAAGGTTATTGAAGACCGTGTTTAAAAAGGTTTAGGTTCTAGTGGTTCATGTCAAAAGTTTTGATGGGCTAATAAATCCCCGACTTCTTGGAGAATGCCACTGGCTTTGGAGAGGGTTAGACCCCACGAAAAGCCCGCTCATACCGCCCCAGGCTTGAAGCCTGGGGCTAATAGTAACATAGACGCGGTAGCGGCTTCTTGCAGGGTAGCTTGCGCCACCGCAGGCTGAGTCCCAAGGGGACACGCACTCGCGTTCGTTACTATTAGCCCTACCATTCTATGGTAGGGCGGGATTGTGGGCATTTGAGCAGCCTTGGAGAAGTCGGGGATTTATTCATATCTGGCAGGGCATTCGATTCGTTTGTATATTACAAATGTTGACGAGTATTACGCCCTGATTTACCAGTCGTATTTTCCAATCAGCCGGGTGTTTACCCCCGTGGCTATCTAAAACCTCTAAGTATTGTTTATCGTATATAGGACTACTATTTGATTTTTGAAAAGATACGTAGGGTGCGTTAGCGCTCTTGGTAACGCACCGTTCCGAGGCCTTGGTGCGTTACGCTGCTGAAGAAGCGCGCCCTACATGTACTTAGATTTTTAAGCGCAGAGCGCAGGCTACGCCAACATAAATCAAACCGGATTCCTATATGACAATTAAACGCAAATCATCATTAGCGATTATGTCTCATTTATGACATTGACGATACTCGATTATTTTGTTAACCCTTTGCAAAAGAGGGTAACAGGCGGTAGTATGTGTAGCGTAATTTAACAGAATTATCGATGATTAGAGAATTTTAATTTTCAGGCAGTAAAGGCAATATTCGCGCTAGTGCGAACAAAGAATATTTATAGTTTCCGGAAAAGGATTTTTCGGCAGCGTAAAAATTGTCAAGATTGAACTTAAAAGTAGACTACTAGTCTTTATTATTAGTAATTCAAGCTTTAAGCTTAAAAATAAACGTCCATAAGAGGGAATATCGGGTGTACCCAATATTCCCTCATAAAAAACTCCTTCTTTAACTCGCGCTTTTGATAGCTCAAGATGGATTATGTAGATTGCTACCGTGTATTGGGTTTAAGGTCGGGTGCTTCTTTTGCCGACATCAAATCTTCGTATCGAAGGCTTGCACAGCAATACCATCCCGATATTAACCCCCATGACAATAAAGCTAAAGAAAAATTTATTGCTTTGACCGAGGCATATAAGGTGTTATTGCAGGTAGTTGCACCTGCCCCAGTTCAACCGCGGTCAACCCAATCCCCACCAGCTACAGCACCCCAAGAAAAACCCCAAACCCAAACACAGCAAACTAGAACACAACAAACTGTAACCGAGCCGCCAACACAACCGAAAGAAAAAGTCAAGCCAAAACCGCCAAATTTGGTGGAAATTGAGCGACGCTTGAAATGGAACACCTACGAGCAGTTGCAGCGGTTCTTACGGGAGCGACGTTTTCCACAGGCGATCGCACTCTCGGAAGCATTAGCAGACCGTTTGCCCGAAGATAGCGAGGTGCGGCAATGGCAAGCGATTGCTTACCAGCTTTGGGGACGTGCGTTGATTAATGAGAAGCAATGGCTCAAAGCGAGAATTTACCTTAAAAAAGCCATTAAAACCGACCCTAGTAATAAGTCGCTTTTCGATGAAGTACAGCGCGACTTCAAGAAACTAGAGCAGATTTTTTGATTGTTATTTAATATTAAAATTGCATTTTCTAATTTTTTGTTTGAATGTTAAGCAACCGTAGGGGCGGGGTCTCCCCGCCCTGACAGTATCGTTGGCAAGCTAATTATCTAGCGTAAAATCAAACAATCCTTCCTTGCCTTCTGCACATCATTGGTTCGGGATGGTTTTTTCAATAAACCATAAATGATTTACCACAATTGGCTTAGGGACTTCCAATTAAAAAATTATCCCATTATGAGGGCGCAATGCCTTGCGCCCCTACACATTAATTTTGAATTTGGAATAATTTATTTTTTGGTCTTCCCTTAAAGTCTTCAAAGTAAAAAAGTGCCTAAACTGTCATGCTGACCGCAGGGAAGCATCTCAATACTTACCGTAGTCGATGGTTATCAAGCTGGACACTTATTTTTGGAACACTTTTAGACCCCTCATTTACCGACAAGACCGCCCACAGGCTTGAAGCTAGGCTGTTGACTTTGATGTAATTTCGCTGTTTTTGCTTCATGGGCTTAACTGGTTCCCACAGCGTGGCCTGGGAATCCATAACTGGAGGCTCTGCCTCCAGTCATGAAAGAACACAAAAACTGCATGAACTTTTAGCCCCAAAAAACCGCAAAGTCAACAGCCTACATTCTGCCTGTCCAGTCAAGTAAGATAGGCATCCTGCCTGTCAGGTTACGTAGGATATGCATCCTGCCTGTCTTACACTAATACTTTATAAAATACCTAATATTATGCCACTTCTTGTGCAAAAATTAGACGTATCGTACAAGCAGAAGATGGTGTGGGTGTGGCGTGTAATGCAATTGAGAAACAGCTTAGATAAGTTGCCCGAATCGAAGTGAGTGACTTTGGTGTTAGAAGACGTAAGATAAGCCCAAAAGCTTGCCATAAACGTAAGACAGGCAAGATGCCTATCTTACGTCAACTTATACACCAAAATTGAACAGTCCAATTATTGACCATTAACCACTGGTTGTTGATTACTAACTATTTCACTACCCGAAACCTTCTCCTTCCTAATTACACTTGATGTTAACTCCGCTGGTGGCGTTGTAACTGCACCCAAATCGTTAACCACACTGGTAAGAAAAACATCTTGCTGCTTGCGGAATGTAACCAAATCGCCACTGAAATTCATCAGCGCAAACCAAACTGTACCCCGGTCTTTTGTTGGAATTGCCCCTACCAATGCGCTGGTATTATCTAAGCTGCCTGATTTTACCACCGCAAATTTAGGAATACCTCGCGGCTTCAAAATCCCCTCATCTTGCCCAATAACTGTAAATACATCCGCAACCGTCATATTGTATTGCTGAAGGTGTTTCTCAATCGCCCGAAACATCCCAACTGCTGCACGGGGAGAAATTTTATTTTCATATGTCAAGCCTGAACCGTTAACTAGATAAATCTCGTTTTGCGGAACTTCGGCTGCTGCTGCGGCTTTTTGTGCGACAACTTGCGCCCCACCAAGCGTATCGGCAAACATTTCTGCCATTGCGTTATTACTGTATAAATTCATTTTTTTGAGTAATTCAGCAAGCGGGTAAGAATTATGACGTACTAATAGCTGGAAGTTAGCGGGGGCTGAAGGTAGAGACTTGATGCCATTAATCGCTACTGACGGTTTTTTTGTACCTTCAGGCAATGTTTTATGTATTCTTTGTACCTGCGTCCCCCATGTTTTGCTATTTATGGCTGCTTTGAGGAAGTTACCCACTGTAATCGGGTTGCGGCTAAAGTTCATGTAGAACTTACCTGTGATGATTAGGTCACCAGTAACTTGCTTAATACCCATTTGGTTGAGGGTGTTGCCTAGTGCGATCGCTTCTTCCCAAAC
>JANNFJ010000041.1:0-4688 GCA_031379725.1 Calothrix sp. OTE_75_metabat_31 | reverse complement strand
GCACGGCCCTGGCTTTGCCGGCGCTCGAAGCCATGCTGCCGGCGGCCAAGTTGCTGGGCGCAGCCCCACCGGCCACGCCCGGCGGTTTTCCCAAACGAATGGCCTTCGTCTTCATCCCAAACGGCGCGCACATGCCGGATTGGACGCCGAAGGCATTGGGCGCAGATTTCGAACTCCCGCCGACGCTGGAGCCATTGAAATCGGTTCGCGAAAATCTGCTCGTCCTCAGCGGTCTGGCCCACGACAAAGCCCGTCCCCACGGCGACGGCGCGGGCGATCACGCCCGCAGCGCCGCCACGTTTCTCACCGGCGCCCAGGCGCGCAAGACCGACGGGGCGGACATCAAGGTGGGCGTGTCTGTGGATCAGTTCGCGGCGGCGAAGCTCGGGGCGCTCACCCGATTTCCTTCGCTGGAACTCGGCTGCGACACCTCCAAGCGCACGGGCAATTGCGATTCGGGTGGACAACGACAACGAATCGCAATTGCCCGTGCTGTGCTGCTCAATCCGCGTATTTTGATACTCGATGAAGCCACTTCTGCCTTAGATGCTGAGTCAGAAAGTTTGGTACAGCAAGCATTAGAAAGATTAATGCAAGGACGAACCGTATTTATTATTGCCCATAGATTGAGTACCGTGAGAAAGTGCGATCGCATTCTCGTCCTCGAAAAAGGGCAAATCGTCGAATCAGGAACCCACGACGAATTATTAGCACTAGAACGTCGTTATGCAGGTTTTTATGCTCGACAGTTTAACTAGCAAGCCTTACTTAAGGTTAAAATAATCTCCAAAGCCTTAATTAAAATTGGAAATCTGCGTCATGCTAGAGTACCAGCTACCCAGATACCTACCATCTGCTGAAGAATTACCCGATTCTGATGATACGCCTGTGGATAACGAACTACAAGAATTAATACCAGGATTGCTAAAAGCAATACTTTTAATACTTTGGTCAGGACGTATGGACTGGCTATTTGGTGTAGATATGGGTATTTATTTTCATCCCGAACAACCGCCAATTGTACCAGATGGATTTCTCAGTTTAGGAGTTGAACGATTTTACGATGAAGAATTGCGTCCTAGCTATGTACTCTGGGATGAAAATATCACCCCTATTTTTGCCCTTGAAGTCGTTTCCCCAACCTATCGCAAAGAATATACCGCAAAAAAAGACGAATATGCCGATTTAGGAATACTTTACTACGTAATTTATTCTTCTCGTCGCCGCCGCAAACCCCGCTTGGAAGTTCATAAACTCGTTGATGGTAATTATATATTACAGTTAGGAAACCCTGTTTGGATGCCAGAAATTGGTTTAGGTATTGGGTGCGAAAGAGGAAATTATTCAGGGGTTACAAGGGAGTGGTTGTATTGGTATAACGAACAAGGGCAACGTTACCCTTCCCCTCAAGAATGGGTACAACAAGAAGCACAACGTGCTATACAAGCACAGCAACATGCCGAACAAGCACAGCAACGTATTGAACGTCTTGCAGCAAAATTACGTGAGTTGAATATTGACCCCGATGGGATTTAATTAGCTGCTGCCACCAAAGCGGGGAATATTACCCCGCACTACAATATTTTTAACTTTAAAGAAAAATAATGTATATAGTCAGACTAGATGTCAAATTTTAATCATGTTATGTAACAATAATGCTTAAAATTACCGAAAATCAAAACTTTATGATTAATGCATTGAAGCCGATCTCGATCGCTACTCTCGTTAGCCTAATTTTTACAAATGTGACTACTACAACCCAAGCATTTGCACAGACAACACCCCAACAGTCTACCCAAAATCGTCAAGTTGACCGACGGTATAATCTTAGCTTTGAATCTCGCGGTTGCCAGCGAGCCAATAATCGAGTAATTTGTGATGTAGTTGTCACAAATTTTACTGACGCATCTCGGAAAGTTAGTTTTGGTGCTGATTTTCAAGATTACCAAACACGGGTTATTGATACTCAAGGCAATGTATACATAGCAAGTGGTTTGCAGTTGAACGAAATCCAAAAAGGAAAAGAAAAAGTTTTAATCGATCTTCCACCTGGAATCCCCACAAAGCTTGCTTTTAATTTTAGAATTCCCAAGCAAGTCACAGAATTAACTGCTATCGATTTAGGTTACCTGACTATTAGTCGCGTTGATACAGTCGGCAGAATCACTATTTCTAGCCTGGGTAGCATTTCAACTCAGTCGAATACTGCGAAACGCTAAAGTTCGTAGCATCTGCGAAATAATAAATCCCACTTTAGACAATACTACGTAGGTTTTGGATAGTCGAGGGGACTAAAAACCCGGATTCTTCAAGAATCCGGGTTTCTAATTTTTCCCTAACCGAGCAGTATTGTCGCTCTAGAGACGTATAATTGTTACGTCTCTTTAAGTTACATTGACATATTTATTGTTCGTCGTTTGCACAGGTTTTAGCCATGTTTAATTTTATTAACATTTATTAACATACCTATGTTTATTTTAGCCCAGCTACTTAGTAGATTTTTAAACCAGAAGTAAGTTCACAGTAAAGTTGTTAATTATTATTAAGTTTTGTAACTGCTAACTCATTTAAAGTGTCTCCAAATAACTTAACAAATCCGCCATTTCTTTTGTATTTGGCTGAAACTTTGGCATGGGTGGGGTTTCACCACTAATAACTTGTTGAATCATTCCATAGCGGGATTTGCGTTTGGAGATAGCTTGCAAACTTGGGCCAACTCGACCAGCAGCTTCTAAGCCGTGACACCCTGCACAATTGATTTGAAAGATAGCATGTCCTTGAGTTGAGTCACCATTGAGCGATAAAACTGCTTTAACGTATGGGTCAGAAGCTTGAACCACACGCACGGCAAATACGCCCAACACGATAGCAAATATAATTGCCAGCATCATCAAAACGACGCGCTGCATAAGAATTTCGGGTGTGGGAATGTGGTTGTCCAAAAGTTCTGCTGTTAAAGTGGAGGTTTACAAAAATTTTTCATTCATACACATAGCTTAAAAGTTCTTGATTGTGTCTGCAAGTACAATTTTGTCATTTTGATGGAATAACGGTTTTTGTGGGTTGTGAAAATAATGTTGCATCCTCCAAAAGCACTATGCAGGCGCGGTATTTTGGTTAGATTTGGTAGAATCGAGAACAGAAACAAATTTTTTATAACTCTAACAAGGAGATTAAAAGTGATTGAACCCTTATTGTGTGGTATTGTCCTTGGTTTGTGTGCTATCACCCTAGCTGGATTGTTCTACAAAGCTTACGTTCAATTCAAGCGTGGGAATGAGCTAGGAATTTAGCTAAGTGGGGAGATGGGGGAGATGGGGGAGACAAGGAAGAAATTTACTTTACTATTTTGTCCGCCTTGTCCGCCTTGTCCCCCTAGTCCCTTTGTCCCTATTCCCCTGACTCAATCTTATAAAACGTCAGGGCACTGTTGCCATAAACTTTTTCGCGGCAAATTTCCCAAGTTGCAATGAGATGTGGATTCCAACTTTGGGGATTATGTTCGATTGCAATTTCACCATTTGCATCTAATAATTCATATTGCACTAGAGCATTCAAAACAGGTTCATACAACCCACTTGCATAGGGTGGGTCGAAGTATATACGGTCAAATTGTCCCTTCACCTTGGGTAACTGTTGCAATACGTTACCGCGTAACAATTCAAATGTTTGTTCTTCGTTTGCTACTTGCTGCCAATTTTCTTGAATAATCGCACAAGCGCGGCTCGATTGCTCGATTCCAACCACTAAACTTGCTCCTCTACATAGCGCTTCTGCACCCATTGAACCGCTACCAGTACAGATATCCAACCAGCGACAGCCTGAAATCTCGCCCTGCCAAATATTAAACAATGCTTCTCTAACCCGCGCACTCGTTGGGCGGGTTTCTATCCCTGGTAAAGTTTTTAGCAGGCGATTTCCGTAAATTCTCAGGCTCATTCGTTATTAGTCACTAGTCATTGGTTATTTGTTATTGGTTATTGGTCATTGGTTATTGGTCATTGGTCATTGGTCATTGGTTATTGGTCATTGGTTATTGGTCATTGGTCATTGGTCATTGGTCATTGGTCATTGGTCATTGGTCATTGGTCATTGGTCATTAGTTATTCATTCAACGATGCACAGTGTTCTTACTAACTACTAACAACTAACTACTGACAACTGACAACTAACTACTGACAACCGACAACTGACAACTAACTACTGACAAATTGTATCAAGCGGCGACTTTTATCCAAACTTGAGAGACAAAATTGGATAAAATTTGCAATCCGATATTTGAGGACTTTTCGGGATGGAATTGAACAGCCATCAGGTTACCTTGGGCAATTGCAGCGGTAATGGTTTGAGAACCGTGATTTACAGTTGCAGCACGAATACTCTTATCGGTGGGGTCAACATAATAGGAATGGACAAAATAAACCCAAGGATGTGGTGGTAGGTGTTCCCACAGCAAACTCTTCGGTTGGGCAAAATCGAGTTGATTCCAGCCCATGTGAGGGATAGTAATGTCGGGTTCAAGACGAAAAGTTCTGACTTTACCTTTAATAATTCCTAAACCGGGTTCGAGACCTTCTTCGGAAGACTCGAAGAGAATTTGTAAACCCAGACAGATGCCAAGGAAAGGTTTACCCGATGCTAGAGCATTCTTTATAGGTTGTTCCAAACCATGCGATCGCAATTGTTTG
>JANNFJ010001410.1:0-5564 GCA_031379725.1 Calothrix sp. OTE_75_metabat_31 | reverse complement strand
AGTAGCGGTATCGGTGCAGCTTGCGCCAAAATTTTTGCGGATTCGGGTGCAAAGTTGATTTTAGCAGCACGACGGTTAGAGAAATTACAAGAACTTGTCGAGACGTTTCCTCAGAATAATGTTCATTTACTCAAATTGGATGTACGCGATCGCATTGCTGTTGAATCTGCTATATCCACCCTTCCCCCTGAATTTTCTCAGGTAGATATTCTCATTAATAATGCTGGTCTAAGTCGCGGTTTGGACAAACTTCACGAAGGCAACTTCCAAGACTGGGAAGAAATGATTGATACCAATATCAAGGGCTTACTTTACCTGACCCGCTATGTCGTTCCAGGAATGGTACAGCGCGGTAAAGGTCATATTATTAACATCGGTTCCATTGCCGGACATCAAACCTATCCGAATGGTAATGTATATTGCGGCACGAAAGCAGCAGTAAAAGCAATTTCTGAAGGCTTAAAACAAGACTTACTGGGAACACCAATTCGGGTAACTTCAGTTGACCCCGGTATGGTTGAAACCGACTTTAGCAATGTTAGATTTCACGGAGATACTCAACGTGCAGAAAAAGTCTATGCAGGAGTGACCCCTTTAACACCTGATGATGTTGCTGATGTTATTTTTTTCTGCGCTACCCGTCCTGTGCATGTCAATATCAACGAGGTTATTTTAATGCCCGTTGACCAAGCTAGCGCTACTTTAGTTAATCGCAAGTCATAGCTATATCCGTAGGATAGGCATCCTGCCTGTCTTATATGAAAATATTTGCCATTAGAGAGATTGAAAAATGGAAATTCCAATCACTAAGCCAGAAGTACTCAGGCTAATCCATTCGTATAAATAGAAAATTTTTGCTTGTAGCTAAAATTATCAAAATTTAATGATCACTGGCTTGTAACTCATAGTCATTACGAGTATGATTTGTATGAGATAGAAAAACAGCTACCCCAGATATGAACAATATTGTAATTAGTGCGACCGCTTCTTTGGGTGCAGGACTTGCTACAGTTATTGGAGCATTGCCAGTATTGCTACCAATTAAACTCACGCAGCGAGTACAGGGGGTAATGCTGGGGTTAGTTGTCGCATTGTCGTTAGTAGCTGAGAAATATTCTAGGGGTTATGCCATTTGGATTTCGTTACTAACAGGATTAGTTGAACCGATAGGTGGTGTAATTGGTGCTGGGGTGGTGAGTATTGCTAACTCGGTTTTACCTTGGGCAATGGCATTTGCAGCAGGTGCGATGTTATTTGTAATTAGCGATGAAATTATTCCCGAATCGCATCGCAAAGGGTTTGAAAATGAAGGAACAATTGGTGTGATGGTGGGCTTTGTTGTGATGATGTTTTTAGATATTGCGCTTGGATAGCGAACATCAGGTAATGGTAATTCAACTTTACCTAATAACCTGGATTTTTTTCTATTAATCAAAAGGAGTCTAATTATGGATATGCTTCGGTTTGAACATATCAATCTTTCCTGTAAAGACATTGACGCAAGTAAGGAGTTTTATCAAACTCTCTTTCCTGATTGGTACGTGCGTGTCGATGGTGTCTATGAAGGCAGACGCTGGATGCATTTTGGTAATAACCAATTTTATTTAGCGCTGAATGATATGCCTAATGCAAAAAAAGAACATACGAATTACGAAAATATTGGGTTTAATCATGTTGGAATTGTAATCCAAGATGGGGAAGCGATGAAAAAACTCTTGGAGTCTGAAGGCATCGAATATTACATATTCTCATCGCCAGAAACTAAACATCGAATATATGTCAATGACCCTGATGGCAATGAGATTGAGTTTGTGGAATATCAATCAGATTACCCATTGAGGTAATACTTGCCTGGGTTTTAGGGAAAGGGGTAAAGGTTAAAGGGAAAAAATCCCTATATATAACGGTTTTATTACTTTTTCTCTTCCCCTTTTTCCTTATTCCTTGCAGTATTATATGGCGTTTGCCAGTCTCATGAAGTACAGCAATTTTACACCAAGATCAGGGCGCAATGCCTTGCGCCCCTACATACGTACCTACCTGGTTGGGAACTGCCATAAGATAACTTCTACTAAACTGTGTGGGTTGATACGATTTTCAAAATGTAATTGACTTAATATATACAAACCCTTTACTTTTCTACTTCCAGTGGAACTATCCGCTTGAATTGCACCAAAGCGATAGAAGAATTTAAATAAACCTCTGTGTTTTGGTGATTTATTAATTTTTACTATAATTTTTCTCTTCAACAGGCTTAGGTAGAAATGTGGACAACTAATTCTCTCGTATGGTTATGTTGTCTGTGTTCCCATACGTAAATACCTTGCCAAGTCCCTAATACTAAGTGCCCTTTATTAATGGGGATATGTTCGGAAGTATGGGTAAGGACGGTGCGAATATGTGCTGGCATATCATCTGCACCTTCGGCATCGTGGATGTATTTTGCCGATTCTGGTACTAGTTTAGCCATGAAGTTAGCTAAATCTAAAAGTACATCAGGGTCAGCGTTTTCTTGGATAATTAAACTAGCGGAAGTATGACGTAAGAATAAGGTGCAAAGACCTGTTTCAACTCCTGACTCGGCGACAATCGCTGCTATTTTCGAGGTAATATTATACAACGATTTGCCATTAGTAGAAACTCTGAGTAATTTTTGATAGTGGGTCATTGGTTAGTGGTCAGTGGTCAGTTGTTAGTGTTCATTTATTTATTTTGTCACTTTTTGTAGGTCTTAGTTTTTAACTTATATTTAGCTATGTGGGTATTTAGATATATATGCATACAGTAAAAACGCCAGCGAATACGGTGCAGAAGCTGGCGCGAACAATAATTATTCTTTGGAAAAATCATTATTAAGCAAAGTTCTGATAATCGGTTAAGGGGTAATACCCCCTGCTACTAGCTAGAGAAGAAATCGATAACAGCTTTAGCGATAACTTCATTGCCATCTTTAGCAATCGGTTCCGATTTACGGGGTTGTTGAAGCGGTTGGTTGAGGAAATCCCAATTGCCTGTAAAAAATTCTGTTGGTGTAATAATTTGATGTTGGTTATAGTTTTTAATGCCTTCGAGTAAAAATGCAGCTTCGGCGAAGTCATCACGAGTTACAGAAATGATGGGTAAGTCGAGTTTAGTCGCTTCTGCAAAAGTACCAAAACCGGGTTTAGAAACTACCAAGGAGCATATTGGCATAAAATCAACGGGACGGCATTTTCTGTCGGTAATTTTGAGTAAGTTGGGTAAGTCGGGTGCTGATGCATCGAAGGTGATAAATTGCCAGTCGGGGAAGAGTTTGGTGTTATGGTAGGGAATTTGTTGCAAACCCAGTCCACCAAAGGTAAGCAGGATAGTTTTTGCAGTGGGTTTGATTGGATAGATGGTACGAATTTCGTCGGGTGTGAAGCGAGGAGAACCACCTGTCAGCCCAATATCAATAATATTGGCAAATGCCTGCATCGGTTCGTGAAAGGGAAGTCGGTAAGTGCAGCTAGATTTTGAGTAAGATTCACCTATCCAGTCTGCTATCTCGATAAATTCTCCACCCCAATCGCGGTAAATAAAGTCCCAACCGAAGTTACTTATCATCCAACAAGGGACGTTTGCAGCTTTGCCGATTGCTGCTGCGAGGAAGGGAACATCTGCCAGAATCAAATCAACGCGATTTTGACGGATAAAGTCAACTTCTGAGGCAATTATTGCGTTTTGATTTTTCTTGATTTCTAACAATTTTTCCAGGGTTGCTGATTTATCCATGTTCAAACTGTCAGCTTGGATAACACCCAAATCGTATGCACGCTGACGATGGATAAAATCACCTTCGATGTAGCATTCTAGCAACCATCTTGGTGCTGTTGTCACCATGATTAGTAAAGATGAGGGAAATAGTTTTTGGATGGTTGCGACAATCGATGCTGTACGTGTTGCGTGTCCGAATCCGTGGTTGGTGATGGCAATGTATATAGTTGGACGCTGCATGGTTGTGATATTACGTTGGGGCGGGTTTACGAATATGTTAATGGATGATGAATAATCTTAATAAACCCGCCCGACCCCACGAATAATATTGTATGGGTTGATGGGGATTTTTGGTAATTTGGGGTGTGGGGTTAGGGCGGGGCGGGTTTATAAGGATTTTTAGTGTGAGGTTGGGATTGTTTGTTAACCCGCCCCTACCGGTATTTGGCTGGGGAAAATTGTTCGATTGCTGCAACTAATTGGTCAATTTCGGATTCTGTGGTGAAATAATGCACGCAGGCACGGACGCAATCGGGATACGCGATGGTGCGGGTAAATATTGCTTGCGATTCTAGAAATTTTACTAGTTGTCCGCTTGTTCCCTGTTGGGTATTGGGGAGTTGAAATGAGACTAAGCCGCTTTTAGGTGGGGATGTCAGCAAACATTGTAGTTGGGGTATTGATTGGAGTTTTTGCCAGAGATATTCGCTGTTAAAGAGGATTTGCTGGTAACGTGCTTCGGCATTTCCCCAATTATTGTGATGCGCGATCGCTTCTTGCAATCCCATCAGCAAAGGAAAATCGGATGTGGCTATTTCGTAACTCCGTCCGTCGGAATGCCAATCTTGGGGTTGTCCTTGGGTATTGGTGGTGACGCTACGCCAACCAACAAACGTTGGCAGTAAGCTGGCTTTGGCTTCAGGACGCACGTATAACCCACCTAACCCTGCTGCACCACACAGCCATTTATGCCCAGTGAAGGCGTAAAAATCAGCCCCTAATTGATGCAAATCTAGGGGTATCATCCCGACTGATTGTGCTGCATCGACTAACAATTTTGTTTGGTTTTTTTGGCATATCTTGGCGATTTTGTCAACTTCTAAAACTTGTCCGTTATTCCAGAGGATATGACTGACAACAACTAAACGGGTATTGGGTTGAAGGTGTTGGGAAATTACTTCAACTGGATTTTGGGAATTGAGAATTGGGCAAGTTGTGACTTCGATATTAAACCGAAGTGCTAAAGCCTGGGCAATTGCCACAATCGCATGATGTTCGCAGTCTGTCAGTAATAAATGGTCGCCCGGTTGCCAATTTGTACCCCACATGGCGATATTACAGCCAACAGTCACATTTTCTGTGAGAGTAATTGTGTTTGGAGATACATTTAATTCGGATGCGATCGCAGTCCGTGCAGATGCCATTTGTTTTTCCAACCAAGGGTAAACGGCATTACCAAAGGGGCCAAGCTGCTGTATCTTAATTTGCGCTTGCACGACAGCATCCATCGCCGATTGCGGCATTGGCCCTTGTCCACCATAGTTAAAGTAGCTTTTATTTGCCAAAGCTGGAAATGGGTTCATTAGGGTGTGGGGAGAATAAAAACGATGTTAACCTTTATATTATTTGTTACTTATACCAATTCTTTGTGTTAGCGAACGCGAGTGCGTGTCCTCTTAGGACTCAGCTTGTCTGTTCCCCGTACAGGGGTTGCGTAGCTAGGGCTAGCTGCATAGAATCTTACCCCTCCCCGCAAGCGGGGAGGGCTAGGGTGGGGTTCAATATTTATGCAACTTCATATTAAATTGGTATTATGCATTAAGTTTATG
>JANNFJ010001405.1:0-5863 GCA_031379725.1 Calothrix sp. OTE_75_metabat_31 | reverse complement strand
CCAAGATAAGGGCGCAATGCCTTGCGCCCCTACAGATGTACCACACAAGCGCCTGGGAACTGCTAAATACTTGAGGACTGGTAATAAAAATACATAATTGCTCAAGATCAATTCCAATCCATTTTAATGGATTTTCGCTATTAGACAGGGATTTTCAATCCCTGTCGGGCTTAAACGAAGTCGAATAATTTTACGTATAAATATTGAGCCTAGAATATTTTAGACATACAAAATATACCAAAGACGCGAAATTTCGCGTCTCTACATTTTTTACAACTTAGGCAAAATTTCTGGTAACAACGAACCTGGTACTTTTGACAAAGCTAAATTTTGTCCTTGGATTCCTAATTCGTTATGGAATGCACGAATGGCTTTAATTATATATGCTAGCGTCGTTTGATAAACTTCTGGCTGTTTGCTCATGCCATTTAAAGCTTGTAAATGGTTATCTAGTGCAGCTTCGAGATTTTCGGAACGTTGGCTTTTATCACCGTCGTAATAGGCATCAGTCACGAGTTGATAATGTGCTAACCCTAAGTTATTATGCGTTGCAAACAAATCAAAACTCAACTGCATCCCAGCCAGCGAATGCGCTAAGGTTAAAGCTTCTTGATAAGCAATTATACACATTTCTAAATATTGATAGCGTTCTTCCTTGGGTGTTTGTGCTTGGTTGGCAAAGTGCCAGTAGGCTGTCCCTAAGTTATTTTGCGTTGCTGAACAGGCAGCAGGTTGATTTGCCGGAGTGCGGAATTTCAACGCTTCGTTATATGCTTCGATTGCTAAATGTAAATGTTCGGGTGGTTGTTCGTATTGTGCTAAATTCCAGTAAGCTGTACCAATATTATTTTGAATCATTCCGTATTTGAGCGGTTCAGTATTGGGTGTGTAGTGAACCAGTGCCAAACTATAGGCTGCGATTGCCTTCTTCAAATGCACTGCGGGCAAATTATACTGGGCTAGATGCCAATATGCTGTCCCTAAGTTATTCTGACATGCAGCAAATTTGAGCGGTTCCATCTCCGCTGTCCGGTAGCGTAGTGCTTCGCTATATGCTGCGACTGCGGCAAGCCAATTTTCGTCTGGGTTGGTAAATCGTGCTAAATCACCGTATGCTGTACCCAAATTATTTTGTACCCTTGCATAAGTATCCGCATGGGTTTGGGGTGAAATTAATTTTAGTGCTAGGTGATAAAACTCAATCCCTTGTTCAATATAAGATTGTCCCTCCTCCGAATTAGGGGGAGTACGATACAACATCCAATACAAAGTACCCAAATCATTCAATATATCGGGGACTTGGGGTGAAGCTTCATCGTAAACTATCGCTTCTTGGTAAGCAATAATTGCCACCATCAAGTTTTCTAAGTTCGATTGTCCTTGTTCAATCCGCAGTCGATATAAATTACCAAGGTTTTGATAGGCAGTTGCTAAGGTTTCACCAGCAGCCTTTTGAACGTGCAGTTCTTCGATTTCCTGCAATACCTCCTGCGGTGACGAATCCGCATCGGCATCTTGGTTAATTGTCGTCTGAATTGTTGCCAATACCAGTTCAGTTAACTCTTTACTAATATGCGACAACTGCAACGGTTGAGACTGTTGTGTTGTATTAGTAATAGTTTTTGACTGCGGTTCGTCCTGGGGCAATCCCACAGCTTGCAATCCCGACTTTGGTGAAGGTTCCGGCGATTTTTGGCTACGATTAACAATATTTTCGGATTTCGGAAAATCAAAATCTTCACCCTGAATCGTCGTATCATCGAGCATTGACTGTTCGAGACTACCCAAATCCATCCCCCGTGAACTAGAAAATCGTTCGGGTGAATTTTTAGCCTGTGCGGTTGGTGTCGGTTCCCCAGCAAAGGCAAATACACCAGTCCGACACCGCCAAAATTGGGGCGCTGACTGCTGAATTGCATATAACCACGGACGGGACACCCACAACAACAAGCTCGATTCGCTAAATCTGCTTGACTCTTGCGATGTTATGTGCTGTTCGGTGAGACGCAAATAGTGCAAAAATAACCGTTGCGTCGCTACAGGTTGTCGTGTCAACTGTTCGACACCGACAATTTGAAACGCCGGAATCGGTAATGGTCTACCGGGTGTGTCCTTGGTTCCCCCGACGATTGGGGGGGGATAATTTACCAGCCATTGATTAATTTGAGCAAGGGGGTTAGGGTCGCTCAAATTTAACCGCAACGTGACTAATCGCGGGTAAGCTGGTGTACTGGCTTCGTTGAGATTATCGGGCTGGTATAGGACTTGCCCGACCGGATATGATAGTGTCGAATGTAACCGCGCTGCGACTTGATTTCGCAGGTTTAAATCATCACATACCGCCAAAAAGATTTGCCGCCGCAAGCTCAAGCTTAAGGCAAGCTTTAGACGGTGATATACCTGTTTATTCCAGGACGAGTTTTCGGGATGTGTAGTCTCATTCACGCTCATGGTGGCTTATGCCAAGTGTTATTTATGTATCAGGGCGAAATATTGGCGAGTAGCCTGTAACTTTGAATATAAATACGATTTTCGACTGGCGATCGCATTGCTCAGGATGAATAGGATTTTTAAAGTTTTATCAAAAAATAATGTATTTTATTATACAAAAAACTATATGTAATTCTAGCAAATAAAAAACAGGTTCTCACAGTATGTGGAACCTGAAGATGATAGCAATTTTTGACCAAGAAGGGTTTAATTTTTGGTAAAGGAAGGGGAGTAGGGGCGCAAGGCCTTGCGCCCCTACTTAAATTTTGTTTTCAAAGAATAATTTCAACCAAGATTAGAAACGGAAAAGGCGACGAAAATTGAACCACCGACCAACAAAGCAGCAACAATTCCTAAAAATATGTAGGTGCGCTTTTGCCCATTAGTGGGTGCTTCTGCTTGATAAACCTTCGGTTCACGAGCAAAATTATTCAGACGACCGCCTTCTTCAGTTGTGTAAGGCATAAATTATTTCCTTATCCAATTCTTTTGAACAATGTTATATATATTTACAACCACTTTTTCATAATTCAATACAAAACTTTACATAATTGAGGGAGTAGGGAGTAAAGGGACGGGGGGACAAAAAAAGAAATTTCTCCCTTATTTCCCTACTCCCCTAATTCACGATTCCCGTCAAAGGAGAGGATGCGGTGGCGTATGATTTTAGTGGCATTCGTCCAGCTAAGTATGCTAAACGTCCGGCAACTGTAGCAAGATTCATTGCTTGAGCCATTGCGGCAGGGTTTTGGGCAAGTGCGATCGCGCTATTTACGAGTAACGCATCTGCACCCAATTCCATTGCTTGGGCTGCTTCGGATGGTGCGCCAATACCAGCATCAACGACTACCGGAATTTTGGCATTCTCAATAATAATTCGGATATTGGCAGTAGTTTGTAAGCCTTGTCCGGAACCAATGGGTGAGGCTAAAGGCATTACCGTTGCACAGCCTGCATCTTCTAAATGCTTTGCTAGCATGGGGTCGGCGTTGATATAGGGCAACACTGCAAACCCTTCTTTAACTAGTTGCTGGGCGGCTTGTAAAGTCCCAATGGGGTCTGGGAGTAAATACTTGGCATCAGGTATAACTTCTAGCTTGATAAAATTATTATCTTCTTGCCCTAATAACTTTGCCATTTCCCTTCCCAATCGTGCGACACGAATGGCTTCTTCGGCAGTTTTACAGCCTGCGGTATTGGGTAACATCCAGATTTTGCCCCAATCGAGGGCTTCTGCTAAACCTTCGTGTCCAGGTGCGTTGGTTTGGACTCGTCGGACTGCCACGGTGACAATTTCGCAGCCACTGGCAAAAACACTTTGTTGCATTTCCTCAATGGTGCGGTATTTGCCCGTACCCGTCATTAAACGCGATTGGAAGGTTTTTCCGGCGATTTGTAGGGGCGGGGTCTCCCCGCCCATCTCCCCCCCGCCCGTGATTGATTTGGGGGTGTTACCGTTGGTAAAATTTGCGGAGTGGGTGAACATTGGTGTGAGAGTAGATGACTTATCTTGATTTTGTTTTTGCTTTTGAAAACGAGAATAATGGAAGTGTTCGAGGAGGGGGTCGGATTTCTGACTTGAAACTAAATCGGCAATTAATACGGTAGTGATGGGTGCGAGTAAAATGCCGTTACGATGATGTCCGGTGGCAAAGGTCAAATTTGGAAGCGGACTTTCACCCAAGATTGGCAACTCATCGGGGGTTGTGGGACGATATCCCCACCACATTTGTTCGATGGGATAATCTTTGAGTTGCGGGAATAAGCGGATAGAACGTTGTAATAATTGTTGAATCCCTTCAGGGGTGTTGTGGGGAGTAAAGCCAACATCCTCAACGGTTGCACCAATAATTATGCGGCGATCGCGTCGGGGAACAATGTATATTTCTTCGCCAAATAAAACCCGATTTAAGGGTAATTCTGGTATCGATTCGGGAACTATTACCCTCAACATTTGCCCTTTGCGGGGATGGACTGGCAGTGGGAAAAGTTGATTTGACCAAGCACCTGTTGCCAAAATATAATGTTCGGCAATCAATACACCTTTCTCGTTGGTCTGAACCCCGGTTACTTTTCCTTGTTGCTGCACAATACCTTCAACACGAACATTTTCGAGAAGTTCGACACCAAGAGATTTTGCAGCAGTTAATAATGCTTGTACTAAGGCACGATTATCAACTTGTGCATCTTCAGGATACCACCAACCCCCAATTACTTCGGACCCTAGTCCTTGTTGGTATTGGTGAATAGTTTGTTTATCAAGCCAATTCGAGGGAGTAGGGGAAGAGGGGGAGAGGGGGAGAGGGGGGGAGGGGGAGGAAAAAACATCTTGATTTTCTACTCCCGACTCCCGACTCCCGACTCCCTTATTGAATACTGGTGCTAAAATACCGCTTGCCCAGTATCCTGTATTTAAGCCTGTGAGTTGTTCGAGTTTGGCTGTCCATTCGGGATAAAGACTGCGCGATCGCATACACAATTCACGCATTGCGCCTAGTGGTACTTGTTCTGCTTCGGGTGCTAGCATTCCTGCTGCTGCGTGGGTAGCAGCACTCTCGAAGTCACGGCTAACTACGGTAGTGGCAAAACCCCGCAATTTTAGTTCGATAGCGGTAGCCAAACCCATTATGCCGCCACCAATAATTAATATGTCACTAGTCATCGGTCAATTAGAAGTCAAGAGTAGTTATTTTAGAGCTTTATATACAGACGAACCTTAGAGGATGTTTTAAAAGTATATTTTGTCATGCTGAATGGAGCAAAGCGCAATGAAGCATCTCAAATATTACACGGCAAGTCAAGATTCTTCACTTCACTGCGTTCCGTTCAGAATGACAAATTATACCTATATTGGACTTTTAAAACATCCTCTTAAATAACTCATAACGCATATGCAGGTGCAAATAACTTATAACCAATAATTTGTAACGAAATAATAAGGGCACAACAAAATAATCAAGGCACAACCAAATAAATAAGACCACAACCAAATAAATAAGGGCACGATAGTATCGTGCCCCTACGGGTATATAATTTAAGCGATAATCGTCAATCCATCAAAAGTGAAAGGAGATTTTCTTTTTTCACGCTTCTGGCTGACCTTATTTACCATAAAGCCCGAATTGGAGCAGAATTACCATTATTGCTGGGATTTGATTGGGAATTTGATTGGGAATTTGATTGACTTTGGTCAGCATCCGAGGTATTGCCAGTGGTGTTATTACTGGGGGTACCGCTGTTACTTTGAGCAACGCTGGTGCGATTTTGTGCGGTGGTATTAGAACCAGTTGTTGTGCTATTAACATTAATATTAGCTGGAAGAACGCTCGATGCTCGATTTGGTCCTTGTCTAGGTGCTTGAGCATTCTGTCCA
>JANNFJ010000283.1:0-8716 GCA_031379725.1 Calothrix sp. OTE_75_metabat_31 | reverse complement strand
AACTTATCCAAAGCGTTACCCAATATAAGGTATCAGTGTAATAGTGGGTGAAATCAAAATTATAAATACAAATTTTTGTTTCACCTTGCTGTCAAACCTTGGTTTGAGAACGATAAAAGATAAGAACCATACTCCAATACCCCTATGGACATCCGTACTGTCACCACGACCCCTTTTTCCGACCAGAAACCCGGTACTTCTGGATTACGCAAAGCCGTTACCGCATTCAAAGAACCCCATTACTTAGAAAACTTCGTCCAATCAATCTTCGATTCCCTAGAAAATTGTCAGGGACAAACCTTAGTTGTAGGTGGTGATGGACGCTATTACAACCGTCAAGCTATCCAAATTATTTTAAAAATGGCTGCTGCCAACGGCTTTGCTAAAGTCAAAGTTGGACAACGGGGTATTTTATCTACACCCGCAGCTTCTTGCGTTATCCGCAAATACCAAACATTAGGGGGAATTATCCTCTCTGCCAGCCACAATCCAGGGGGACCGAATGGCGATTTTGGTATTAAGTACAACACTAGTAACGGCGGCCCCGCACCAGAAAAAGTCACAGAAGCGATTTATGCACGCAGCAAAGTCATTAACAGCTATAAAATTGTTGATGCTAATGATGTAAATATAGATACCTTGGGCGAATCGAAAATCGGCAACATGATAATCGAAGTTATTGATTCTGTCCAAGATTACCAAAGCTTGATGGAATCGTTATTCGATTTTGACCGTATCCAAAACATGGTGACAGGTTCGGACTTTAAAATGTGCATTGACTCGATGCACGCTGTAACTGGTCCCTATGCCCATGCGATATTTGAACAGCGTTTGGGTGCAGGTGTGGGATGCGTCCAAAATGGTGTACCTTTAGAAGATTTTGGTGGTGGACACCCCGACCCCAATTTAGTTTACGCACACGATTTAGTTGAGGTGTTGTTTGGAAACTACGCACCCGACTTTGGTGCAGCTTCCGATGGAGATGGCGATCGCAATATGATTTTAGGTCGCAAGTTTTTCGTTACCCCTAGCGATAGTTTAGCCATACTCGCAGCTAATGCAAAGCTTGTTCCCGGCTATTCCCAAGGACTGGCAGGAATTGCCCGGTCGATGCCAACAAGCCAAGCACCTGACCGTGTAGCCGCACAGCTAGGTATTGATTGTTACGAGACTCCCACGGGTTGGAAGTTCTTTGGTAATTTACTTGATGCGGGAAAAGCGACTTTGTGCGGTGAAGAAAGTTTTGGTACTGGTTCTAACCATATTCGGGAGAAAGATGGGCTTTGGGCAGTATTGTTTTGGTTAAATGTGTTGGCAGCAAAACAGCAACCCGTCGAGCAAATTGTCCGCGAACATTGGCAAGCCTACGGTCGTAATTATTACTCGCGTCACGATTACGAAGGTGTAGATTCGGAACGGGCAAATACGTTGTACAAAGGTCTGCAAAGTGGAATAGGTAGCTTGAAAGGAAAGAAATTTGGTAGTTACGAGGTAGAGTATAGCGACGACTTTAGTTATACTGACCCTGTTGATGGCAGTGTTAGTAAAAATCAAGGTGTGCGTGTTGGCTTTACCGATGGTTCGCGGATTGTTTTCCGGCTTTCGGGTACGGGTACTCAGGGTGCAACGTTGCGGCTTTACGTGGAGAATTACGAGGCAGACACCAGTAAGCAAAATATCGAAACCCAGGAAGCATTGGGGGATTTGATTGCTTTAGCTGACGAACTTGCTCAAATTCGTACCTACACAGGTATGGATAAGCCTACGGTTATTACTTGATGGATTCTAGTTGAATCTAGTTCGAGTATCCTAATAAATCTCGTAGGATAGGCGTCTCGCCTGTCCTACAAATACGCTTTCATAAGAATTAAAACTCAATTAAAATACTCTATAGATTATATCAAGTACGTAGGGTGCGTTAGCGCTTCTCGTAACGCACCAAAGCCTCAAAACGGTGCGTTATGCTAGCGCTACACACATACTACATATACTTAGGTATTTAAGCACAAAGCGCAGGCTACGCCAACATAAATCAAACTGGATTTCTATACGTAGAAAAGCATTATTATGAATAATTTGGAAAAGATTCTTTTGGAAAGAAAGGTAAGACCTACACATCCAGGTGAAGTTATTTCAGATATACTCGAAGAGTTGGAGATAACTCAGACAAAGTTTGCTGAAGTAATTGGGGTGTCTCGTCGTAGTGTCAATGAGATTATTCAGGGTCGAAGACCAATTACTGTAGATATGGCAATACGTATTGGTAAAGCTTTGGGAAACGGCCCTCAATTATGGTTAAATCTTCAGCAAAAGGTAGATATTTGGGATGCATTGCAAGCGAACAGAGAAGATTACGAAAAATTAATTACCATAGCATAAATCATAATGTAGAGACGTTACATGTAACGTCTCTACCACCTTGTTATTCCTAAAAATACAAGCATTTAAACACGTAAAAATGTAATGCCAGTAACGATTAAAGAAACTCCCACTAGCTTGAATAAAGAATAATTTTCCTTAAAAAGGAAAATGCCAAATAATAATGCTAAAACTGCCTCGCAGCCTAATACGATAACATATGTTACACCAAGTTCTGTATCGCGCATCGCCAAAGCTTGCAAACTTGCTCCCAATGTAAAGAATAAATATACAAGCAAACTAGGTATTAACTCTGTTAACCCTTGCGAAAGCTTCATATAAATACCGCCAATGGTGAATGAGATGGCAGCGAGGAGGACTATAATAATATACATATATTTAGATACAATAAGTTTTTAGAGGTGGAAAACCGTTAAAACCAACGGATGCATAGGTAGTAGTATAAGCACCAGCACTCAAAATTTGAATTTTATCGCCGACTTTGAGATTAATAGGCAATTCGTAATTAGCCTTTTCATAAAGAATATCAGCACTATCGCATGTGGGACCCGCAAGAATTACTGGTGTCACTTGGCTATTGTCCCCAGGTGTGCGTATTCGATATTTTATACATTCGTCCATAGTTTCAGCAAGTCCGCCAAATTTACCAATATCGAGATAAACCCAACGTTTATCTTCTGTATAGGATTTTTGCGAAATTAATACTATTTCGGTCTGAATCACTCCAGCGTCAGCAACTAGCGACCGACCGGGTTCAATCATCATCTGTGGAATATCATTACCAAAATGTTGATACATTCCCTCCATAATTGCCACTGTATAGGTTTTAACATTTAAAGTTGCGGTTTTGTAATTAGCAGGGAAACCTCCACCTAGATTAACCATACTTAGTATGACTCCTTTAGCTTTGAGTGCTTGAAACAACGTTGCAGTTTTGGCTAAAGCATGATTCCATTGCGAAGGGTCGGTTTGCTGCGAACCAACATGGAATGATATACCATATGCTTCTAAACCGAGTTTACGACTATGTAGCAGTAGGTCAAATGCCATATCTAGTTCACAACCAAACTTTCTCGAAAGCGGCCAATCGGCATTTTCACAGTTTATTAAAAAACGGCAGTACACGCGAGAACCTGGTGCGTTAGTAGCTATTTTTTCGAGTTCCGATATGCTATCAAAAGCAAATAACCTAATTCCCAGTTGATAGGCATAATCAATATCGCGTGATTTTTTAATGGTGTTGCCGTAGGAGATATTCTCAACTTTGGCACCAGCTTGAATACACTGGTCAATTTCATATGGACTAGCAACATCAAAACTCGATCCAAGGTTAACTAATAGCTTTAAAATTTCGGGTGCGGGGTTTGCTTTCATTGCATAATAAATTTGCGCTGAGGGTAAAAGTTGACGTAAATTCAAATAATTATTGGTAATTAGATCCAAGTTCATTACCAAGAAGGGAGTTTCAATCTGATGCTGATTTAGAAAATTGAGAATTTTATTGTCTATTACGATGCCACGGGCTTCCAACCCTACTGGTTCCACGCAGTGGTACGAAGATGGTATCGCTGATTGATTAATTAAACTATTAGTAACCATTTACTCTTCCTCAAAAACGCCCAAAAATAATTTGTTACATTAATTTTTACGTCTGTAGACAGTAAATAGCATCATAATTAATACTGATAAATTACCAGTATATTTACTTTAAAAAATTACAAATAATATTTTCAATAAAGCTCAATACTTCAATCGCTATATTTTTATAAAAACTTCTTAAAGGAATTTTTAACAAATACGAATTAGTAGGAAATTTTACTTAAGTATTACGCACGACACGACTCGCACAGTTATAAGCCAATACAGTTGTAGTTAAGTTAAGCGTTTTCCCGTAATCGATCCCCCTAAATCCCTCGATAAATTGGGGGAATTTAAGAAAACTATTGCCCCCCCTTTTTTAAGCAGGGCTGTTTCATTATTCATTAAGAATTGTTTCTGATTATTGAATTTACTTTACATCTAAATCAATCACATACACTTTTCAATATATTCATAGCACCATACTGCTTGAGTAATTTCAATTGTTCTTGGTTGCGTACTAACAAAGCACCAGCAAACCCCAACGAATTTACCGATATCGACTCAAAACATTCTTGCGATAAGCAAAGCTTAACACCTTCGGTGGAACGCCCGACCATTAACATCCATTCACGTGTCACCAATAAATTATAAGCCCCTATTTTATTGTCTAATCCAACTGCCTTTAATAATGCTTGGTATCGTTCTAAAGTTGCTGCACCGGCATCAATTGGCGATTTTGTCAAATCCAAATCAAACCGCGTTAAAGCATGAGCAAACGGCAATCTTGGTACTTTTCCAATTAAATCTGTAAATTCGGCTTCGGCAAATAACGCTTCAATCGGTACTTTCACCCTAGTATTTGCCAACGGTAAGGGAACAATCTGCAAATGTTTGTGTTTTTGACTTGCACCAGCAATTTTCCCCCCATTGTAAAATGCTAATCCGTCGATATCTGCCAAACATGCCCACATTGCAGCAAAGTCTGGCTGCGTTAGTAACGATTCCTGTTCTTCAAATGCACGGGTAATAATTAGTAAATGATTATCGACAACATTAAATTTATTTAAAATACACACATGGGTATCTGAAATATCGGCAACCCATAAATCTTGTTCGTAGGGAAGAAACGGATTGAAGTCTTTGAATTTTTTCTTTGCTTCGTCCTTACGAACCAGGTTCGATAATATTCGGACTATAAAGGTAACCCCTCCCTCTTCGACTAATTCGCATTCAGTCGGTATCGAAAGTAATGCACCGCATTTTAATGCTTGTTGGGTTGTAGTCTTAACTAGACTCCATAGTTTGCCCGGTTCTAGCAGTATTTTTGCGGTTCTATTAAGTTCAATTTGAGACATAAAATAATCTAGAATTCTTGAGGATGGGCTTTATTCTCCTCTAGTTAAGAGCTAAGTGCAATAGATACTTTAAACTTGAACAAATATTAATTATGACAGGCGGGACGCCTATCCTACGTTTATTAATTAGGCATTAATTAACTTGCGTGTGACCAGTCGTTGAGAGACTCCTGGGAGTTATTTGTGGTTTTGCGTTGTTTGATTGGTACTTTGGGACTACCAATATCGATATAGGTAGAATGCTGTCCTTTTTTGGTAGACTTGCGATTTTCTCGTTCTTTGGAATTAGTTTCTGCGGTTTTCATGGCAATTCGCTCCGGTTACATCTTTAATTCAAGTTCATGCTTCAATTTATAGCTTCTATCTCGCAATAGATTTTCTGTGAAAATAGAATAAAAAAATAGACAAAATATTGATGCTAAGTTCAATACGCTTGAAAATCCTTGTTTTTACTTTTATATACGGTTTTATTTGCGAAAATATGCTTCTTAATATCAGTATATTGACAAAGATTTTCTGTAATTCCACAGATTGTCAGGGCGGGGTATCCCCCATTAGTGTCAACTTAAGCTAAAACGCTTACCCCACAGTCATTTTACCCCACCCCTTAATCCCCTCCCCGCGCTTCGTGGAGGGGAAAAATCTGGTTCCCTCCCCGCGCTTCGTGGAGGGCTAGGGTGGGGTTCTTCTGGATCTATACGTTTTAACAAGGGTTTCACGTTAAGTTGACACCTATGGGTATCCCCGCCCCTACGCGGGAATATTTGGTTATAACAAAGGTCTTGCACGTCACAATTTTTGACAACTACTAATGCCAACCTGTATTAACCGTAGGGGCGCAAGGCATTGCGCCCTAATGATGGGATAATATCTCTAAGGTTGATTTGCGACCTCGGCAAGTGCTTCTAAATGAAAAGCAAGATTGTTGAGTGACATCTGAATTTCATTACTATAAGCAAGACTTCTCCATCTGGGGGTTGTGGCATTATCCAGCGCAGTTGTATCGAGGTAGCGTGCAAAAACGATTAGTCTTTCAGAATCTGTTTTCGAGTTAGCCAAATTTTCGGAAAATTCTTGAGGTGTCATTAGGTTCCTAGTCCCAGTTTATATAATAGCCTTAATATTTTTGTCACACCTGCACCTAAATTTCTGATCTCACGAAGCACTATATGGAAAAGGGAAAGGCTAAAATTCCGCAATGGGTGTTTTTTCGCTAGCAACGCTTATGTATTACACTGACAATACATGAGTCACAGCAATGCATTATGAGTAATCGAGACAATCGGGCTAAAATCGCCCAAGAGACATTGGAAATACTCAAACTTGGTTATTACCAAAATAAGCTAAGGGAAGTTGTTGATATTAGCGAAGTGCTTGAAACTGCAAAAGCTGGTTCAATTCATTACACACCAGAGATGCTTCAAAATGGAAGTTGTATATTCGCAAATCAAATTTCCCAAAAAACCACTTTTATTGTCAGCAATGAAACCACGCTAAATGCTGCGAGTAGTTTGGTTAATATCGAAGGTATTGAAAAAGTCTTGTGTTTGAATTTCGCTTCAGCAAAAAATCCTGGTGGTGGCTTTTTGAATGGTAGTCAAGCCCAGGAGGAAAGTTTAGCAAGGGCTACGGGACTTTATCCTTGTATTGTACAGATGGCTGCGATGTACGAAGCAAACCGTTTTTTTGGTTCATCGCTTTATACTGATAACATGATTTATTCACCACAAGTGCCAGTAATTCGAGATGATAAGGATGAGCTTTTGGACAAACCTTTTTTAGCATCATTTTTAACAGTTCCAGCAGTGAATGTGGGTGCATTGAAGCAGAAGGGGAATGAAGACGAAGTATCAAAAATTGAGGCGACAATGCTGCTGCGAACTGAAAAGTTACTATCAATAGCAGTAAGTCATGGGTATAATTTTTTAATATTGGGTGCTTGGGGATGCGGAGTGTTTAAGAATAATCCTGGTGATGTGGCGAGGTATTTTTATCATCATCTAGTCAAAAATTCCCAATTGAATCATTGCTTTGAAAAAGTTGTTTTCGCAGTGCTTGATAATTCTAAGGATGAGGCAAATATCAAGGAATTTCAAGCAGTATTTGGAAGGTGAGGAGAGAGTCGGGAGTGAAGGGAGTGGGAGACAGTGATAATAATCAAGAACTCCTAACTCCTAACTCCTAACTTCCTACTCCCTACTCCCCTAATGATTGTAAACTTGACTTCTGAGACGTTTTGGCTATTCACACATGGCAACTATTAACGATAATTATCTCAAACTCAAAGCTGGGTATCTATTTCCGGAAATTGCCCGACGGGTGAGTACATTTGTCGAAGAAAATCCTGATGCAAAAGTAATTCGGTTAGGAATTGGTGATGTCACCGAACCTTTACCTGAAGCTTGCCGGACGGCCATGATTAAGGCAGTCGAGGAAATGGGGATTCGGGATACCTTTAAAGGATATGGCCCCGAACAGGGGTATGCTTGGTTGCGGGATGCGATCGCACTGCACGATTTCCAGTCCCGTGGTTGTAATGTGGATGCTTCGGAAATTTTTATTTCGGATGGTTCCAAATGCGACAACGGTAATATTCTCGATATCTTCGGTAATAACAATAAAATTGCTGTTACTGACCCAGTATATCCTGTATATGTCGATACTAATGTCATGGCGGGACATACGGGAGATGCGAACGAAGCAGGGGAATATGGGGGTTTAGTTTACCTCCCTGTCACTGCCGAGAATAACTTTACTGCCCAAATTCCCACCGAAAAAGTCGATTTAATCTATCTTTGTTTCCCCAATAACCCGACGGGTGCAACTGCAACGAGAGAACATCTCCAAGCTTGGGTCGATTACGCTTTAGCGAATGGTTCAATTATTTTCTTTGATGCTGCTTACGAAGCGTTTATTACCGACCCCAGTTTACCGCATTCGATCTATGAAATCGAAGGTGCCAGGGATTGTGCGATTGAATTTCGGTCTTTCTCGAAAAATGCCGGTTTTACGGGAACTCGTTGTGCTTTGACTGTTGTACCCAAAACCCTGAAAGGGAAAGCTGCGGATGGTACGGATGTAGAATTGTGGAAGTTGTGGAATCGTCGTCAATCAACCAAGTTTAATGGTGTTTCTTACGTTATCCAAAGGGGTGCCCAAGCAGTTTATTCATCCGAAGGGCAAGCACAAACCAAAGCTTTGGTAAACTTCTATATGGAGAATGCCAAAATTATCCGTGAAAGATTAACAGCAGCAGGTATTCAGGTCTATGGAGGAGTAAATGCTCCTTATGTTTGGGTGAAAACACCCAATAATTTATCAAGCTGGGATTTTTTCGATAAATTGTTGCATTCGGTGAATGTAGTGGGTACACCTGGTTCGGGTTTTGGTGCTGCGGGTGA
>JANNFJ010001359.1:0-3427 GCA_031379725.1 Calothrix sp. OTE_75_metabat_31 | reverse complement strand
CTATTTCATCGAGGTCATCACGTACTGCTTCGACGCTAATGTTTTCGTGGATGAGTTCGATTGTTTTTGCCCCTAATGCGTGCCAAATTAATCTACCATACCTGTTGTGGGCTGTACGGAGACGTATACTTGGGACAGCCATTTGTAATCAATTTTGTATTGTTGCAAAATCGGGTCGGGTGATATTGCTTCCCAAAGGTTAGAAAGGTGGCTGTAATTTGCTGCAAAATTATCGCGGGTATCGTTGTTGGGTAAACATTCCTGTGCTGCAATCAGTCCTTCATAACCTGTTAAGGTACGGTTTACTCCCAGAAAGTAACCAAGGCATTTTTGTATTGCCCCTGGTAGCTGGTTTTTTAGGGTGGCAATTCCGGATACGACTTGTTGAAAGCCTTGCTCATCAAATTCGAGTGCTTGGGCGACATCATCAAACACACCCAAATAATCTACTACTAAACCGTGGGTTTTTTGGCTGCCGTAGGTACGATTGGTGCGACAAATGGCTTGCAGTAAGGTGTGTGCTTTTAAGGGTTTATCTAAATACATCGCTTGCAGGATCGGTGCATCAAATCCTGTCAGCAGTTTGGCTGTAACTACCAAAATCTTCATCGGGTCATTGCGATCGCGGAACCGATCCAACAGTTTTTCTTCCTGGTCACGGGTGCGTTGATAGGGTTTAAAGCGTTCGTCCTTACCTGTGGCGGAAATGATGATTTCGCTGGCTTCGCTGGGCAAATGTTTTTCTAGTTCGGCTTTATACAATAAGCAGCATTCTTGGTCGTAAGTGACGACCATCGCTTTAAAGCCGTTGGGAGCGACTTTTTCTTTATAATGTTGGGCGATGTCGGCACAGATGTTTGCTATTCGCTCAGGTGCTTTTACCAGTATCGCCATTCTTGATGCTGCTTTGGCGAGATTCTCTCGATCTAAGTCGGATAAACCTCCGGTTAACTCGGCATAAGCTTGGTCGATTGCGTCATGGTCGATGTGCATTTCCAGCAAACGAGGCTCAAAATGTAGGGGTAAAGTCGCCCCGTCGCGGAGCGATTCTTCAAAACCGTAGCGACTCATATAGCCACGTTCATCTTCTTCTGCCCCAAAAGCATAAAAAGTGTTTCTGTCCCTTTGGTTAATGGGTGTACCTGTAAAGCCAAACAGAAAAGCATTTGGTAATGCTGCCCGCATTTTAATGCCAAGGTCGCCTTCTTGGGTACGATGTGCTTCATCCACAAGCACCATAATATTCTCACGCTCGTTGAGAACCCCATCCGCTTCCCCAAACTTAAAAATAGTGGTAATGATAATTTTGCGTGTGTCTTGCCGCAGTAATCTTTCTAACTCTGTGCGAGTTTCGGCTTTGACTAAGTTGGGAATATCTGAGGCGTGAAAGGTGGCACTAATTTGAGCATCTAAATCGATGCGGTCTACAACAATTATTACTGTCGGGTTACGCAGTTTTGATTGTAACCGCATTTTTTGAGCCGCAAATACCATTAATAGCGATTTACCTGAGCCTTGGAAATGCCAAATTAACCCTTTTCTAGGTTTACCAGCCAACACACGGTCAACAATCTTATTGACAGCTTCGTATTGTTGATAGCGACAGATAATTTTGATGCGGTGCTTTTTCTTGTCGGTGGCGAATAATGTGAAGTGATTCAGGATATCGAGAATTACAGAGGGGTTATGTAGGGATGCGATCGCCTGTTTAAGTCCGGCGAGGCTATTAGGTGGTGTGTCATCATCAAGTCGCCAAGGTCCCCACAGTTCGATCGGCATACGGATGGAACCGTAGCGCAGTTCTTTGCCTTCTGTAGCGACGCTGAAGACGTTACAGGCAAATAATTCGGGGACGTATTTTTCATAATCTTCATGTACCTGCAATGCCCCATCTACCCAGCTTACTGCTTTTCGCACGGGGGTTTTGGCTTCGATTAGCACCAGGGGAAAGCCGTTAACTAACAGGACTAAATCTGCACGACGTGATTCTACACCAGCGCGGTAGGTGTATTGGCTGGTGAGGATATATTGGTTATTTTCTAGCTTGTCGAAGTCTATGAGGCGGACTGTTGTGTGTTCGTGGTTATGTCCAAAGGGCATAGTGCGATCGCCCCGTAACCAAGTGGTAAATTCTTCGTTAGCGCGTATGAGTCCATCGCTGCGGACTGACAGCATTATTGCCCGTAAGCGGTAGAGAACTTCTTCGGCTCGGTTGGGATTGGCGGCGATTTCGGGGTTGAGACGGATGAGGGCATCGCGGACAAAGGTTTCAACGAAGACTTCTTGTGGCTGGCGGGGGATATTTTGTGAGGGGAGGTAGTGCCAACCGACACCGTTGACTTTGCGGTTTGCGCGGGATAAGCCAGGTTGAGATGGTGCGGTTTGGGTGACTTTACCGCAGAGGATATCACGGACAAAGGCTTCGACGGTGTTGGCTTCGTTAAACATTCACAACTATCCCCTTGCTTTTTGTTATTAGTTCTCGCAAATACTTTAAAGTAGCTTGTGCTTCATCTATCCTTTTGGACACAGAAGATAAAGTATTTTCTAATTGTTCTAATTTCTCAACAGCTACTTCTTGTATGGAAAATAGAGTTAGTGGTATTTGAAGCTCTCGCTGTCGTTGAATTCCAATATATGATCTTGTAGATTGTCGGCTGTATGATACAAGCTGTCTTTGGAAGAAAGAAGACCGAAAAACAAGATAAAGATACTTTGGTAAAAGCCGCTCCTTTTTTTGAATACGGTAGTAACTAACTTGCGGTGTGAGCATTACAAACTCAGTTTTTATCCCATGTAAAATCGTAGTTTCTCCTACTGTTCCTTTATGCGTCAGTAAAACATCTCCTTCTTTTGCAAAACCAATTCTTAATGATAAAGCAAGCTCTTTTGATATATATTTACACTCATTAAAATTAATCTTTCCATCCACAACATCAGAAGCCATCAGAAAGGGAATGCCAATTTCCACATAATCTTTACCTTTGGGATGCTTTTCACCATGATTACCATCCTGTGGAGGAGCAATAATCTTTTCATCAATTAATTGTTGTATTTTTACAATATTTGCTAACTGCTCATTAGTTTGAAAATCAATGTATGATTGCAAAATAATCTTGGTATTATGATGCAATTGATATAATTTTTCCAAAGTATTTGATGCATTTATCAATACATTTGCTAGCTGTTCCTGTTCTTCTGGAGGTGGTAAAGTAAACTCAAATTTAGCAAGACTTGTCCAATTTGTTCGCGGTGAAAGCGAACCTGCTGAAGTCCCTACAGCATATTCAAAAAACCGATCTGTTTGACAAAGAAATGGTAAAAGTTCGGGAAGTAAAACTTTAGGGTTAGCACTTTCAAACACATAAATATCACCTGAGCAAACCCCCTCAAAATCAGCTACAGCAACCTTTCGCTGATAGGCTCG